>NZ_CP016397.1:0-300000 GCF_002240035.1 Legionella clemsonensis
AATGGAGTGAGTAATTGATCTTTAGTGAGAGTCAAATCAAACATAGCTTATCCAAAATTAAGAAGTTAAAGTGCGCATTAAATTTTTGTAATCTTCAGCAAAATCATTCTCATCCTGAACTAATTCTTTTACTTTGCGACAGGCATGAATGACAGTTGTATGATCACGCCCTCCAAAATGGTCCCCTATTTCGGGTAAACTGTGATTGGTTAATTCCTTAGCCAATGCCATTGCCATTTGACGGGGGCGAGCTATTGAGCGACTACGCCGCTTCGATAACAAATCGGCAACCTTAACCTTGTAGTATTCAGCAACGGTTTTTTGAATATTTTCTATAGTTACTAATTTATCTTGTAAAGCCAGAAGATCACGCAAAGCTTCATGTACAAAATCAACGGTAATGGATTTACCGGTGAAATGTGCGTTAGCAATCACTCGTCGCAGAGCTCCCTCTAACTCACGCACGTTTGAGCGAATCCGTTTGGCAATAAAAAACGCCACCTCATAAGGAAGTTCAATATTGGACTGCTCAGCTTTGCTCATTAAAATTGCAACACGCGTTTCAAGTTCAGGAGGTTCAACAGCTACCGTTAATCCCCAGCCAAAACGCGACTTAAGACGCTCCTCCATGCCTTCAATTTCTTTAGGATAGCGGTCACTTGTAAGAATAATTTGCTGCTGACCTTCTAGTAATGCATTGAAAGTATGAAAAAATTCTTCCTGAGAACGATCCTTACCAGCAAAAAACTGAATATCATCAATAAGTAAAGCATTTAAAGAACGATAAAATCTTTTAAACTCATTGATAGAATTGGTTTGTAATGCCTTAACCATATCAGCAACAAATCGTTCGGAATGAAGATAGAGTACTTTTGCTTCGGGATTATTTTTTAAGATGGTATTGCCAATAGCATGCATTAAATGGGTTTTACCCAAGCCCACACCACCATAGATAAACAAAGGGTTGTAAGCTTCTCCAGGACGTTCGGCAACTTGTAACGAAGCAGCTCTTGCAAGCTGATTCGAATTTCCTTCCACGAAACTGTCAAACAAAAATTTCTTGTTAAGATAACTGTTTTTATAATCAGCAGCTTTTTTGGCTATTATTTTGCTAGTTGGTTGTTCTTTAACAGGTTGCTCAACGGAGACAGGGGAAACAGCTTTCGAACCAATTTCAATACTAACCGAAGAAATAATCCCACCGCCAAATTGACTCACCAACTCCTTTATCCTGGAATAAAAATTTTTTTTAACCCAATCCACAACAAATCGATTTGGTGCAAGCAAAATTAAATTAGCATCATGAAACTCAGCCTGTAAAGGACGCAACCATGTATTAAATTGTTGAGGAGGATATTCCTCTTTTAAAAAACCCAAACATTTCTGCCAGAGATTCGCAGACACAGATACTCCTCATGATTTTATAAGGCTAAACTCAGACAATTCACTGTAAATATTGCCATTGAATCAACTCAAGCAGCAAGAAAAATCATTGTCTCAGGAAAATTCTGTAATACTTTGCTTTATCCTGTTTAACTGTCTTTTCCTCAAACAGGAAGTTAGTAGCCTACAATATTTTAGTTGAATAAGAGATTATACTAAGCCCTGTGGAAAAAAACAGAGTTATCCACAGTTAAAATAGAATTTAGTCACTTCTGTGATGATTCTATTCCATCTTAACCAGGCAAATCACTAAAAATTAAGTTTTCATGGTCATACAAAGGAACTTGTAGTAGGAATTCACGAACATTATGCTTCACTACATCTTCAAAGGAAGAACGAAGATTAAATACTTTGCGTTGACGCTCAGAGCTAGTACCTGATTTCATCATTGCTTTTAATGTGGTGAAGTAACCATGATAATTAAGACTTTCAATATAGGGTACCAACTTTTCAAGCCATTCCTCAATGTCTTCTCGCATTAATTTTGTTTTACCTTCCGTGTTCATTACCAATTCAGCATCCAAACCATAGCGAATAGCTCGCCATTTATTTTCTCGTGAAAGCCAAAAAGGAGGATAAGCAACGGACTCCAACCAACCACCATTATCTTTAAACCAATTAGCAAGCGTGTGTATAAAAGCAACTAAGGCCATGGTTTCCGACAGTGTCGCAGTACCATCACAAACGCGAATTTCCAAAGTACCAAATTGAGGACTTGGCCGTAAGTCCCACCATAAATCTTTAAGTGATTTAATTGAACCACAGGTTTTTAATGTTTTATATAACTGCTCAAAATCCTGCCAGTTACGCACATTATAGGGTTGACCCGCGGTGGGTAAAGCTTCATAAGTAGTAGGACGACAAGCAGCAAGTCCCGTATCAATTCCCTGCCAAAACGGTGAACTGGAAGATAAAGCCAGTAAGTGAGGCAAAAAATACATAAAAAAATTGTTATAACGAATACATTCCTCACCACTAGACATCCCCAGGTGGACATGTAAACCATAGACACTCATGCGGCGAGTCAGCCATTGATTTCTGTCAATTAAATCCAGATATCGAGCAGTAGGTGAAATTACCCAATCAGAATATTTGGAGAAAGGATGAGTCCCTGTAGTTGAAAATAAAACACCGGAATTTTTTGTCGCAGATTGCAACTCTGATAATGTGAGAAACAGATCTTTTTCAGCTTGCTGCGCATCATCGCATTTATCAGTATTCACTTCTATTGTACTTAAATAAAATTCTGGCTTTACTTTTTTTAAATGAGCGGTGGCTCCAAGAATTTCCTCAGCACGGGAACATAAATTATAAGTTTCTGCATCAATTAACTGGAGTTCTAGCTCGACACCCAAAGTTAATAAACCGTTACTATGGAAAGTCGTCTCACTATTTTCTATTGATGCAGAAATTGAAGTATTGGGCATCTCAATTCTCCTACGTTTTGATTATCTAGGAATTGCTTGCTGTTCCCAGCCCTAGGTATATTTTATTCCTTCCCCCTGTCAACAGATTAAACAGTTACATACAATTTAATACAGGAATACTTTTTTTTAACCAACTGGATTGAGTGAAAATGTTTTTGATACTAACTTATTTCAAAAAGTCATTTCAACTCTTAACTTTAATAACTATCACACCAAAATCAAAATGTCCCTTTGCTCTCCAATTTAAAAAATATATATTTATTATTGCGCTTGTGGGTATGTGGGCGAGAAGCTTGCGAGTATGTGCAAACTATGGCTAACTCTGGTTTTTCAGTTGTTCATAGTTTGTGCAAACGCTGGTCCCAAAGATTCATCCACATATCCACAAGCTTTACCTTGAAGCGTTTACAATAAAGTAGTTGCCAGCAAATTGTCTTTCGTTTGCTTTAACCATCCTGGATTAAACTGACTCCAGGGTGATTTTTTCTTGCTTTCGCGCCCGTTTTGACTGTGTTTGTCAGCACTGTATGGTTGTGCTGCTTTTGTCTCTTCTTTTACCTGATGCTCAGTAAACAATAGGGAATTTTTGTCCTTTACTCCATAACGTTATTTTGCCATTAAAATGTCTTTTTATATAATTTTTGTTTTGGCTTTACTCGAGTAGCGCTTATTTATTGTATTTGTAGTCATTGGTTTTCAAATCGTATAATCCAACCGTTATAAATAATCCTCATACATTCCCAACACATGATGTCATCCAAATTTTACTCATAATAATCTGTCTCCCATCGACCGGCTCCTTTCTATCTGGCGATATAAGGGTATTGGCTCTTATAGGAGACATTTTTATTTTGGAATTAGAGGAACATATCATTTTGGCCCGACACTAAATTTAACCTGACAGGCACCTCTAAAAAACCCGCAACTGTCAAATCAACTTTGAACTAGGGGTGTGACAATCCTTGGAACGAAAAGGTACTCTAAGCTTAATTCTCCATTGCCATATATTTTAATATATCCCCAAAGACACTCAAGAATGCTTATTGTGCGAATTTAGTCCATTTAAAATGTTTTATCTGGTAACTTAGCGCCGTAGATCTGTGTGATTATTCATATTGAGGTAAGATAATAGCATTCGAAACTAATTTTATCATGGCTAGTATTCTATTCGAGCGCTCCTCTGCGATTTCCTTGGAAACTTCATCTTCTACAAGAAAGGATTTGCTCACCCAAACACCAAATTCTTGATTGGTATCAACAAAGGAGCGTAGTAGTGCATTATAACGAGAAAACGCCTGCATATAGTTTGCATTGGCAGTTTTTAATTCTCCCGCTAGGATATATGCTCCAACGAATGCCAAATTATTTCCTTGGCCGGATAACGGAGAAGGGCAGTAACCTGCATCACCAATAAGCGCTATTCGACCTTTGGTCCAACTATTCATTCTTACTTGCGTAATAGCATCAAAATAAAAATCATCGCTTTCTGGCATTCGATTTAAAATATTTTGTGTTTCCCAGCCAAAATCGCGAAAAGTATCACACAGGAATTGTTTTTGCTCATGTTCATCACGAATGTCTTTCAAGATATGCTGAGAGCGGAACATAAATCCAGCTCTTGCTATTTCAGGATTATTATCGCTATTGATGGATACTAATTTATGATTCGCTTCACATTCCAGGTCTGTATGACTCAAGCCAAGATAATTTGGAATGGTAAATGTACTAAGATAGGAACCAAGATGAATTAACTGATATTCATTTTTATCAAAAATCATGCGCCTTGTAGCAGAGTGAATGCCATCGGCACCGATCACTATGTCATAATTTTCAATCTTACCATCCTTGAATTTGACTATAACCTTATCAGCATTCTGTTGCATGCTAATGATGGATTTATTGAAATAACAAGGTACATCCGCAATTGTTTTCATCAGGATTTCAACCAGATCACCACGGAGAATCTCGACTTCGTCATCTTGCCTGAACCCGAATTTCTCACCATGCTCCTCATGTAACACTTTACCCGCTGAATCTACAAAACGACCGCATTCTATTCGCGTGCGCCTATCACATATTTGATCATAAATACCCATTACTCTAGCAAGATGCGTTGCTATGCCACGGATATCAAGTGCCTGGCCACCTTTTCTAATAGAAGCGTATTTCTCAATCAAGACAGGAGAAAAACCAAATCTTTTTAGCCAATAACAAATTGCAGGACCAGCTATACCAGCACCAACGACAAGAATTTTGATATTTTTAGACATTAATAATCACCTTAAAAGATTTATTTTTTTACATAACCCACATTTAATGATAAATTGGGAAAATAAAATTTGTTTCCTAAGATGGATAGATAATACACTTGCGTCCCTTTTTATTCAGTTAATTTTTCACTCTTAACAAACGAACGTTATGAGACATTCATGCCTGTTGATTTTTTAACCGATGAGCAATATCAGTCCTATGCAAAATATCCTGAACTCTGACACAAGATCAACTTGATAAATATTTTTATTTGGATGAATAAGGATAAAGAATTAATCAAGGCATGTCGCCGTGATTACAATAAACTGGGGATATGCAATACAATTAACTACGGTTAGATTCCTTGGAACTTTTCTTGCGAACCCAATCGATGTGCCCAATCAAGTTGTCCACCACATGTGCTTATCTCGAGGTGAAGGCCCCCATACTCACTATTTTAGATGAAGACAAGGACCTCAACTTGTAGCATAAACTTGACCACAAGATTATAAAATTAGAAAAAATTCTATTCAATTTTAAATTTTAATAATAGGTCTGATTATTATCATACGATTAATCAGACTTAATGTATCTGATGGAGAATCTCACGCGAAGTGCAACAAACCCTTTCTGACTATGTAGATTACTAGTGTTACAACCACCTCTATCTGTTAATAACTATAAAAAATTAGCAAGTAACTGTCATTAATTTTAAGTTAGCAAGGCCCTGCGCTTCAAATTCATTAGCATATTGCTCTTTAATTTCTTCCATTCTTTTTATTCGCTCGATAGCATCCATTTTACTGTATTGTTCCATTCCTAATGCTTTAACCATGTCTCGTTCACTCAGTCTATGAATTAGCTCATCCCAGAAAAGTTCGTTTTCATAGGGTTGAATAATTTTCTCATTAAGGTAATCTTCAAAATCTGCTTTTTCAAAGTAATCATTGAGCTCTGGGGAAAACTCTATTTTGTCTTCTGCATCCATTTCCTTGAAATAAGACAATAGCTTTTTCTTTAAAGCTTCGTACTCATCCTGTTCATTTTCCTTTATGGTATAGGCATGAAGAACCCAGTCAGCTAGGTATAACATATCAAGCAATGCTCGATATTCTTTTTTAGTTAGATTAATTTTCATGGGGCTATCCTATTATTCGACTTACCTTGTCCATCAATTGATGTCTTGTAAATATTCTGCAAATCGCTCTGCGGGAGTTTGATAGTCTAAACATTTTAATGGCCTATTGTTTATCTCTTCAGCAATGCGCCTCACCTCTTTTTCCTTTAATACATCAATATTAACATGTCGTGGTAATTCAACACGAATAATCCCATTACCATTTTCAATTGCGCCCTTTTCATAAGGAGAGGCTGGATGACAAAAATAAATGTCAGTCTCCAAACAATCTTTAATCCATTCAAATTTTTGAAATTCCATGCCTTGATCAAAAGTAATAGACCGTATTGCTTTCTTTAAGTTCTTAATAGTAAATAATCGTTGACCGGTGAATCTTCAATATCTGCGCTATCTTAACTTTTGAATAGCCTTTCTCTAGCATTATCTGAAGAAATACACGATCCAATTCGCTCAGATGTTTATACCTTACTCCCATTTTACCGCTCCTCATGCAACTGATGATATTTTATTCATCTGTCGCACTTGGCGCGAGATTCTGCCAATTAAAAAAGCTATATAGAGCCAGTATTATCAACGCAAACCGGCCCTAGCATAACTAGCATAAAAAGTAAATTATGCGATGAGTTGATGGAAATTTCATCGCATAAGGATTAATCATACGATTGGTTTAAAAAAACTTACCTGTAAGAAATTCAGGTTTAAATCCACAATAGGTATTTTCTTGCTTATCTTTTCTTGCTTCTTTTTCTAATGGCGCATTTAAATTCAAAATACTTGGTGCGGCCAGCATTAAAAGTGCATTTGTGCTTTTAGATTTAAACGGATTATTTAAATCCATCTTTCCGCCATAACCATTAGGATAGTTGGTTGCTATCTCTTGTGCAAAATCTTGACTTATGAACCCATCTCTAGCTAATACTTCTAAAGTCTTTTTGATATTTGCAGTTTCTTGGAGAGGAGTTCGGATTGATATACTAGTGAATCCAACTGATTTTAAAGGTATTTCAGCTTCAGATAATGATTTAACTATGTCGGTTTTTTTGCCCAATGGAAAATTAAGCGTCATTGTTGTTCCGTAAATGCTAGCAGTAATATCAACCGAACCAATGCCGGATACTTGATTACCAGAATATTGAAATTTTTTTATATCGCAATGCATATTTACATCCTCGTTTTGTTAAAGAGTACGCATTTATCATATTTGATCATAAATTGATCTTTATTTCCAGTTCACGTTTGCCCTGTTTCTGTAATTCAACCCAATTATTGAGATTCATTCTTATCCTTATTCTGTGATTGTCCCTAATGTTTAGAACTAACTTAAGATGTCGCTCTCTTTTAACGGTAATTAAGGCATCTCATTTATAATTGCCATTGTCTCATCATAGCGTTGAGCATTCCTTTTCGTTCTTCAAAATCCCAGGAATACAACTCCATACCCTCTTTAAGCGTTTCTGAAATGAGTTTATGACAGTCCTTCAATAAAAATTGAAATTGTTGTAAGGAAGTCTTTTATGGCTTAAATAGAATATTTAGAAACATAGCGGTGAGATTCATTTTTTACTGATTAATCTAGATAGCTCTCTTACAAACTCCCCATCATTAAACAAAATTTCTAGAAGTACTGCGGCCTGCCACCCAGGATAACAAGGGGATAAGTTAAAGAAAATTTTGGGATAATTAGTAAGAAAGTCTTCATGAGCTTAAAATAGCGCTTCTTATTAGCAGTTATTTCACCCGTGGAACAAAGTTTATAAACATTAATTAAAATAAGTAAGCTATTCTATTTAATCACATTCCTATAATTAACCACAGTTATCTGATTACTTATAATAAGAATAAGAAAAATTTCTATTTATTTTATTTTTATTAGGCAACAGTTCTAAGTCTGTTATTCCCTAGTCTTTTCTCCCCATCACGATGCAAATTCCGAAAAAGAGAGAGTCAGACAAAAGTCAAAATTTAGCTTATTCCCCAGATATTCGATTAAGTTTTACCTTCATGACTGATTCATTAAGGAGACTTTGTGGAAAACCTTTCATTTAAGTGGGAATAAATAGAAGATTAAACAGTAATATAGCAAGTTCAGAGAAGGCTACTCAAAATTCATACCAATAGATCTAACGAACTAATAACAGAGATATAAATAACATAACCACCTGAATATTAAATATTTAATTAAAATACTCACAACTATCTGCAAACTAATAACAAACATAAAATACTAAATTTTGTTTTATAATTATTAGGCCCACCCCCTTTAAAACAAGTTGAACTTTAACTTGACTGTTTGACAGTCGGTGTAAAGTTTTCTATCATTGCCAACCTTAAAATTTTAATTAACAACAGGTTTATCATGAAACGCACATTCCAACCCAGTAATCTAAAGCGCAAACGCGATCATGGTTTTCGTCAACGTATGTCTACTCGTGGTGGTCGTTTGGTGTTAAAACGTCGTCGTGCTAAAGGACGTAAGCGTTTATCTGCTTAAGTGAATGGTTTTGATAAAACACGGCGATTACTTAAAAAAAGTGATTACGATTATGTGTTTGCTCAGGCAAAAAAAGTCGTGACCTCAGAGTTCATTTTTTTATATCGCAATAATTCTCTGGGGTACGCCAGGCTAGGATTAGCATTATCAAAAAAAATAATTCCTAAAGCACATGATCGCAATCGCTTGAAACGCTTATTGCGCGAAACATTTCGGGTAAACCCATTGCCTGCAATAGATGTGATTGTACTAGCAAGACCCGGTGTTGCAAACGTAGAAAATAAAGTTATGAATACCAAATTAGGTAAAACATGGGCCAAATTAATCGCTTTATCCGCTACTTGATTTGCTTACCTATAATACTGTACCAGTTGCTGTTGCGTCCTGTTATGAAGCCTTGTTGTCGCTATTACCCAAGTTGTTCCCAGTATGCTCTTATGGCTATTAAACACTTTGGTGTTTTTAAGGGTGTATGGTTGGCGAGTCGTCGATTATTGCGCTGCCATCCCTGGGCTGCTGGAGGTTATGACCCTATATTACCTAACAAAGAGAAACCCTGATGGATATACGACGTGTAGTTTTGTATGCCGCCTTAGCGCTGGTTGTTTACTCACTGTGGATAAATTGGCAAAAAGATTATCCTCCTCCAACTCCTGCGCAACAAACTGCTGAAGTTGCGCCTGCACCTGCTCAGAGTGATAGTTTATTGCCTACCATGAAACCTGATTCAGCGACTCAACCAGCTGCAGCTAAAGAAGATACTTCTGGTAAAACGTCATCAGAAACAATTCAGGTAAAAACAGATGTTTTAAATCTGCGTATTGATTTAACGCATGGCGATATTGTTAGAGCGCAATTATTGGATTATCCAGTAAGTATTGAGGAAAAGGATAAGCCCATAACCATCTTGCACGATCAAGCCAATCAACGTTATGTCGCCAACAGCAGCCTGTTTGTAACAAGTGGGCAAGAAGTAAAAAATATTAATTTTGATTTTTCCAGTACCCAGCAGAAATACGAGCTGACTGAAGGAGAAAATACACTGACTGTTACTCTAAATGGTAGAACAGCAGATGGTCTTAATGTAAAGAAACAATTTATTTTTACACGTGGTAGCTACCTTATTGAGGTTAACTATGTCATTGATAATCAAGGGAATACTCCTTGGCAGGGTTATCTGAACACGCAGTTACTGCGTACGTCACCTCAGGAAGATAAATCCAGTATCTTTCATATTGGTTCATACACTGGTGCTTCCTATTCGAATCCTGGACAACATCGCTATCAGAAAGTCCCTTTCTCGAATATGGTTAAATCCAATCTGGATGTAAATGCCAAAGGTGGGTGGATTGCCATGCAACAACATTATTTCCTAAGTGCATGGGTACCTAATCGTGATAGCAGTAATATGTTTTACACACGTGCAGTAAATAATGATTATACAATTGGTGCAGTCAGCCAGCCTATTAATGTTGCACCAGGCATGCAAAAGGAAATTGGTGCAAAACTTTATGTGGGACCTGAACGTACGGATGTATTAAAAGAGATTGCTCCAGGATTGGATTTAACGGTTGATTATGGCTGGCTATGGTTCCTATCCTCTCTTCTTTTTTCAGTAATGAAAGCCATCTATTCTTTAGTTGGTAATTGGGGATGGTCAATTGTTTTAGTGACTGTACTCATTAAGCTTGCTTTTTATCGATTGTCTGCCAGCAGTTATAAATCAATGGCGGGTATGCGTAAATTACAGCCCAAGCTTCAAGCATTGCGTGAGCGTTATGGCGATGACAAGGCTAAAATGAGCCAGGCAACGATGGAGCTGTATCGCCAGGAAAAAGTAAATCCTTTAGGTGGTTGCTTGCCCATTCTAATTCAAATTCCCGTTTTTATTGCGCTTTATTGGGTGTTACTGGAAAGTGTGGAATTACGACAGGCACCTTTTATCTTTTGGATAAAAGATTTGGCTGCAGCTGATCCCTACCATGTACTGCCTATCATCATGGGAGCTACCATGTTAATTCAGCAAAAATTAAATCCAGCTCCTCCTGATCCCATGCAAGCGAAGCTAATGATGTTTTTGCCTATACTCTTTACGGCTTTATTCTGGAATTTCCCGGCAGGTTTGGTGCTATACTGGATAGTAAATAATACCTTATCAATTTTGCAACAATGGTACATTACGCGTAAATATGATGATAAACCGAATAAACAAACTGTTATACCTGCCAAATAATGCACACTGATACTATTGTAGCGATCGCTACTCCACCTGGTCGTGGTGGAGTAGGGATTGCCCGTCTTTCTGGTCCTTTATCTTATAATATTGCTTTAAAATTGAGTGGTTATCGCTCATTAACTCCTCGCATAGTTAATTATTGCTCATTGAGAAGAGACAATAATGAAATTATTGATACAGGTTTACTTCTCTATTTTAAAGCGCCTCATTCTTTCACTGGTGATGACGTTGTGGAGTTTCAGGTTCATGGTTCTCCGCTAGTATTGGATAATTTACTTACCGAGTGTGTTGCGTTGGGGGCGAGACTTGCTCGTCCTGGTGAATTTTCCGAACGTGCATTTTTGAATGATAAAATCGATTTAACACAAGCAGAGGCTATCGCCGATTTAATTCAGGCTAGTTCTCAAACAGCTGCCCGTCTTGCTATTCGCTCCTTACAGGGTGATTTTTCTAAAAAGATTCATGAACTCAATGAAGAAATTATTCATTTACGTCTATTTGTCGAAGCAGCAATAGATTTTCCTGAGGAAGAGATTGATTTTCTCAGCGATGGTAAAGTGGCTAACAGCTTAACTGCTATTTTAGAAAGATTGACTGCAATTCGTGCCAATGCCTGCCAGGGAGCTATGCTGCGAGAAGGTTTGGCAATTGTTATAGCAGGTCGACCTAACGCGGGAAAATCTACACTCATTAACAGTTTAGCGGGTCGTGATGTGGCTATTGTTACTGATGTAGCAGGTACCACGCGTGATGTTATGCGTGAAAATATTTTACTCGATGATATACCGCTTCATCTTGTTGATACTGCAGGTCTTCGAGAGAGTAATGATTTAGTAGAACAGGAAGGTATCAAAAGAGCATGGCAGGAAGTCAGCCGGGCTGACTGTGTGTTGATGGTTATTGATATCGAGCAGCAGAAAGCAAGTTTGGAGCTAAGTGATGCTATACGTGCAGCCTTGCCTGAGGGTGTGCCTGTTATTCAAGTAGTTAATAAAATTGACGCGTTGAGCTTGTCACCCAAAACGGAGCAGAATGCTGTTTATTTATCCGCCAAGACGGGTGAGGGAGTTGAGTTACTTAAACAAAAAATTAAAGAAATAGTTGGTTATCAACCCAATGAAGGGCAATTTTTGGCAAGACGTCGTCATCTACAAGCACTTGATAATGCCATGGAATTACTATTGGCGGGACAAAAGCAACTTTTTAATCACAGAGCAGGTGAACTTTTAGCCGAAGATTTGCGACTTGCTCATCAAGCTTTGTGTGAGATTACTGGTGAGTTTACCTCTGATGATTTATTGGGCAGAATTTTTTCCAGTTTTTGTATTGGCAAATAAGCAATACTTATCCGATTACCTGCACTAGAAAATAAGAGGCTTGGATTCTAAAACTAACACTTGATCTCTATTCTTTTTCTTTGAATCATCCAAGGGTGTACCCTGAGAGGAGGCTGAACCAGATTCTGGATGTTCAATTACAGTCAATCCATCAGAAGCATCATTTTCTTGCTCCATTACCATTTTAACTTCATCTTCCTTTGCAAGATTTTTGGAAGAGGCAGAGTTTATTCCCTTTTCCTCAAATAAAGTGATTACATTACTACCGGAAGATAATTTCTTCTCGGAGGTAAGAATAGGCGCTGACATAGCAGGTGACGCTGCAATCGTACCAGAAGTGTTTTTAGTTGCGTGCAGATTATTTTTTGCCTGTAATAGTTCCAGCGTAACCAGGGGAGAGGTAAATGTTCGCAAGACTAAGTAGAAGGTTTTAAATATTCCTTGAAAAGCAGCATTTAACAGTAGCAAGCTGCTGCGCAAATATTGAGTAAATAAATAGGTTGGTGCCCAGTTAATTAAACTATTTTTTAAAAAATTGGCAGTTTCAGACAGAAGATTAAACATTAATTCAATAGGCCGCCTTATTAAATTAATCGTTGGCTGGAAGATAAAGCGAAGACTTAAAAAATAAATAACCTTCTGTGAGGTCGTTCCCTCATAAGGCCATCCCAAAAAATAATGCTGGAATTTAAGTGAGTTGCGCTGCTCCTTACTTGCAAGAGGCATCATCGTGTCTTGCCATGCTTTTTTTACAAAACTTGCAAACTTATTATCAATCTTTGGGGGCGCATTTTTTTTAAGAAGCTTTGCAACTTCACTGACAGGATTCTTTGTTTTTTCGATTAATTTTTTTCGAGTAATGGCTGAGTTCTCTTCAAGCAGTTCTTTGCAGGCCAATATATTGGCGACATTATGATAGCCACAGGAAACATCATCAAAAAATGATTGAGTACCGAGTGTATAATAATTTGCTGTAGTTTCTGCAAGAGAAAGATGGGTTTTGGGGAAGGGACTCAAGGCACGTAATACTCCTAAAAGAAGAGTAGCTATTCCTCCTTCTCCGGAAAAGAATCGCTTGGCATTGCTTGCTTTGGGATCAAAAATTTCAATCGTTTGCTGATCTGCACTGACATAAGTAGTCACAATGTGTTGTTCTGTTGCGCCCTGACCATCCAGTCCTAACAAGAGTTGTTTCCCTGGAAAAAGCGTACCTAAATGAGGTAATAAATAGGCAAAATTATTAGCAGCAATGGGAGTGGTAATGATTATTAAATTTATTGTGGGGTGCGTATAGTATTTAAAGGGGTTAATATACACATCCTCTCTTTCCACAGCTGTATTAAACTCTTCCTGAGTAACTGTTTTAATAGGTGTTTCTGGTGAATACTGAGCAAGCTGGTTAATAGATGATTCAAGCAGTTTCTCAGTTAACGTATAATTAAGCCTTTTATATCCAGGCATGGTTAATTCCAATGAGCACTTTATAATAATTTTAATGGTTATATATTAACTAAAGCTTAATTAGAGCCAATCCCGGTAAGAAATTACTATAAAACGCTTGTTTGCAGGGTACGAGAATGGTAAGTTTACATTTTTACCGCTCTGCTCAATTTTTTTATGGACTAATCATGGTGGAATCTGTTTACAAAAAGCAACATGGGGATTTTTTAACAGATAAATATGCTAAGCTTGCTTTATTTGCAAGAGCAAATGCTAAGCCCTCAGCAATGGTTAGTCCATCTTCTGTAGTACAACCGCTTCCTCAAACCGCAGAAGAAATACTCCGCTTAGTTCAAGAAGAAGCAATAAAACATGATTTTGGTTTTTTAGCAACCAATAAGCTACTGATTGAGCAAGAGTTCGAACAACTTTTTGCGACGCTGAAACATCGTGGTTTGTATAGTGACGAGTTTCGCTTTTATTGTTACTACTGTTGCACAATGCTAAAGCAATATTATCAAGTTTATGATCAAGAATCTAAAATTAAACAATATGAAAAATTGCTAGCAGATCTGAATGAAGTATGCCTTGAAGGAAAACTTCCTATAGCTGCAGTTAATAGGGAGGGTTTTTTTACTGCATTAGGTAAGCAAATTGCTGCGGATTTGACAGATTTAATCAATACCCCCAGAAAGTTATCAAAATTACGGGATAAGGTTGCCGTTTCTAATTTAAATCGAATTTACTGGTTTTTTTGCCGCACCACGATTAAGGATACCTTAATTCTGGCCAAAGATCTTAAATGGCTGGAAAAATTAGGAAGCATTTTAGGCAAGGAAGTCAATGTTGATGATATCGTTCACATCCTGGAAACGCCTAATGGTATTCTACGCTTCTTAAGTGTGGGGTTTTTTGCGGTGCGTTTTATTATGAATGCAGGTATGCTATTAAAACATGTTTTAGCACCAACACCTCAAGAAAAACAATTAAATTGGAAAAAGCGTTTTGCGAATGAAATTTATAAGCGACACGCCACTTTTTTAAATGACATCGTTTGGGGAACTGTTAATTGTTTGACCAATTACAATGAGGCCTTTGGTATTTCAGCACCTGTTGCCGGTTGGGTTGTTGCTGGATTTATGTTTTTTGATATCTGTCTTATTTTATGGCGTCGCCATTTAGAGGAAAAAGAGTACCTCATCAAGCGTTCTCAGTATCTAACCGAATTAGAAATGTTAACCGGTAAGCTCTCTGGGGAACTTAGCCTGGAAGAACGCAGGCAGCTCGATAAACACTACCTTGTTACTAAAGAACAATTAGATCAGCTTGAATTAAGTTGGAAGGCTAACAATGCCACCTATTTGTTTAATGCGACGGCAGCCTTCCTCTTAATGGCAGGTTTTTCCGCCTCTATGTTGTTTACGCCAGCTGTTACTGTTCTTGGATGTTACATGCTTTGTACTTTTGCAGTAGCCATGTATTTATCGGATGGTGCTTATAGAGAGTATAAAGAAAAAAGTCTTTTACTTGAGCATGCGCAACTCGTTAATCAGGGTGAAAAAGCGGCATTTAAAGCTTATCAGACGGCTCGAAATGATTTTGCGTTTACTCTGGCTAAAAATGCCATTCTGCCTGCCTTATTAATTGCTACATTCGCCGTTTGTTGGCAAGCTGCTCTTGTATTGGCGGTGGCTTATGCCGGTGTTGAGCTCTATCGTGCTTACAATAAGCATACGGAAGCCCAAAAAAATGCGATTCAAGATACTTCCATAGCGTTAGTTCCAGGCTTATAAACAAGCGAAGCTATATTTATCCACAGCATGGTTTCGCGCACGAGGTTGGTTTAACACGAATAATCAACAGACCCTGATCGTCATAAATTTGTTAACAGCTCTCCTAGAAAAATGCCTTATTGCTGCGAATACAGCGGATAATTTGCTATATATCTTGTATGGTCCATGACTATTGGCGAATTACTACATGGATTGTTTTGATGCAGTTATCATTGGTGCAGGTCCAGCCGGGGCAACGACTGCATTACTACTGGCACGTTTGGGGTGGTCTGTTGCTCTTGTCGAAAAGAAAATTTTTCCAAGACCAAAAGTCTGTGGAGAGTTTATCTCAGCCACCAGTTTTCCCTTATTAATGCATCTAGGTCTTATTGATTTTTATCAACATCAGGCAGGTCCCAGTATTAAGCGTGTTGGCTGGTTTGGTGGCGAAAAAATAGTAACTGCAATGATGCCACCTGCTGATCAAACCTTCAATCAATGGGGAAAAGCGCTGGGTCGTGAATCCCTTGATACAGCTCTTCTTAATCAAGCAAGGAAAGCTGGTGTTATCATTTGGCAACCTTGGATTGCTCGACAAATTATGGATAAAAAAAACTATTTTACCTGTTTGATTGAAACAAAGGGAAATAGAGCAGAGTTAACTGCCCGTGTTATTGTTCTCGCACAAGGATCATGGGAAAAGTCGATGATAAAAAAACCAAAGATCCCGCATAAAAATTTGGATCTGTTGGCTTTTAAAACTCACTTTCGAGAAACAACGCTGGATGAAGATTTAATGCCTCTTATTTCTTTTCCAGGTGGTTATGGAGGAATGGTGCACAGTGATAATCATCGAGTATCATTTTCCTGTTGCATTCGTCGAGATGTGCTGCAAAACATCAGAAAAAAGCATCCTGGTAAGTCAGCGGGTGAAGCTTTACTTCATCACATTTTCTTGACGTGTAATGGTGTTCAGCAAGTGTTGACCTCTGCAAGGCAAGTGAACAGTTGGCTTTCCGTAGGCCCGCTTCATCCTGGAATTAGAGCATGCCATGAGAATGGCTTATTTTATGTGGGTAATGCTGCCGGGGAAGCCCATCCTATAATTGCTGAAGGCATTAGTATGGCAATGCAGTCAGCCTGGCTGTTAGCAACCTCTTTAAAAGGGGGGCCAAAGTTAAGCAGAAGGGACTTAATCAATATTGGGCATAGCTACAGCAAAAAATGGCATAAACAATTTTCCCGCCGTATTCATGCTGCAGCCTTTTTTGCCCAGTTAACCTCTAATCCTCATAGTATGAAGCTCCTGCTACCTTTGGTTACTTATTTTCCGGAATTGCTAACGTTTGGAGCTACTTTAAGCGGAAAGAAAAAGCAGTTGCAATTATTTTGTTAAAATGAGTTGCCAACGAAAAGGCCAACGCCATTTGAGTTGATAATGAGAAATGTTTGCTTTTGCTAAAAGCACCTCCCAGTCACTCCGTGTAAAACTGCGTTTGATAGAAATTAATCCATCATGAGTGATCAGGCGATTACGAAATAGCCAGGGGCTTACTAAGGCATAAAGCCCATAGGCCAGCCAATGTCGATGTAGATCATTGATAACAACAGCCTGTTCTGCATGACAATAGCTGTGACGTAAAAAGTCTACTAACTCCTCATCATTTAAATGATGACAGAATAATGTAGCCAGAAGGATATCAAAGTTACTATTGCTAACAACTGATTTAAAATCGTTTAGGTTAAAATTCAGAGGTTGCTGTGGGTTTTTCTTTTTCCAATGTTGACACTTTGCTTCAGCTTCCGCAATGGCTTCCTCATTGATATCAATGCCAACCATCTGCATTTGTGGGAAATAATCACTTAAATGTAATAAAAATAATCCATTACCGCAGCCGATATCCAATAATGTGGCTTGTTGGGAATAAGTCTTTAGTAGTTTTTTAGTGTTACGAAAAATTCCCAAAAATTTATTGATGCGAAATAATTTTTTTAGACAATCTGCATATTCTTCCGGCGTATAAAAGCTGGGGCCTAAATCAATCAGTTCTTTTTCATTCGAGCGCATGGTCATTCTAATTAGCCTAAAATTATTTTGTGTAACATAAGCTTGGAATCAGGCTTCTGGATACATGGTATTAATGGCTGCAATGTCTTTTTCACTTAATTGTTTACGTTGACCAATTTCCACACCATCGACTAGAGGAATAATTGTTTTCTGGCCATTCTTGGAGAAAGCATAGGGGCCATAGTGCATGATGGATTGATAATCATAAGCACCGAAATCTTTACCATCAGTCAAATGCTGATCAAAATTATATTGATGTTCTTCTTCAACATTTTCCCACAATATGCGAATAAAATTTGCTCGATCCGCTCGTGATTGCTCATGCCATAGACCCAACGCATGGCCGATTTCATGAACAGTATTCATTGTAGTGCATCGTGGCGATAAATTAATTTCTTGTCGTCCCCCCTCCTTGCCAACAAAAGAAGAACAAGTTGTTCCTTCGGCAGGTACGAAAGAAATATAGTCAGCATATTGAGAGCGGTTTTTGCTCGTCAATTCAATAAATTTAACGTTAGTTTTTTCTTGCCAGTGATTAATAGCTTGCAGCACTGCAAGTTTGTTTTTAAAAGGTAAATCTTCGGCTATTTCGAAAGGTACTAGCCCTTCAGGCCAACGGATTCCCCCCATTTGAAGGGTAATTACAGCCCCTTTTCGCTTTAAGTCAGCCATACGGGCGAGAATAATGTCTCCTTCACTCACAGCAAAGCCATTGTTTTCTTCATAAATAACCGCTCTACTTCCCTGTACAGGATCATCAATCATTAGTTTCCCATAGGTTGCAGCCAGACAATTTGTAACAACAAGGCTTAAAAAAGAAAAACAAACGATGCGGTGCATATTTTACCTCCTTTGGGAGATGAAGTTTTAAAAATATTCTATCTGAATAAAAATTACTTTTAAAAGAGGGAGGAAAAAATTTTTAATTTTATAGGGTACAGCACCGGGATTTAACGCTGTATTTTAAAAAAACTAACATCAACACAAAGTATCCGGTATGATAAAAACATTAAGGGAAGAAACAGTCAGGAGCAAGGATGAAAGAACCACATTCCTATCAAGAAGCCAGAGCCTCTTTTTCCAGTTGGCAAAATCAATTGCGTGATAATATTTTGTTGGCAAACTCCAGTTTAATGCATACCTATCAAATTTATTTTTCAGCAGAGCCGGAATTCTTGCAGGATTTAAGGGATTTCTCGCAGAAGATAGCTACTGAATTAGAACCGGTGGTTATGGAAAATAATATCGATGCCAATCTACCTAAGGTTGAGCATTATAATGCGATAGGACAACGTAATGATCGTGTGATTCATCATCCATCTTATATACAGGCAGGTAATATAATCTATGGCTCAGGTTTAATGCACTATTTACTTAAACCGGGGCAAATGCGAAAAACACTCAGTCTGTTTTTATTGTCTTCCCATGCCGGGGAGGCTGGCCATAATTGTCCAATTGCTTGTTCGGCAGGGGTTATCCGCCTGCTAAATAATCATGCTAACCTTAAGCAAGCAGCCCATTATCTGGAAAAACTGACAGAGCCTTCCTTCAGCCAGAACTATACAGGAGCACAGTTTTTAACAGAAATCCAAGGTGGCTCCGATGTAGGTGCCAATATAACTACCGCTTATCAGGATGAGCATCAGCAATGGCGAATAACCGGTGAAAAATGGTTCTGCTCGAATGCTAATGCGGAGTTAATTTTATTAACAGCCCGTTATGATGCCCAAATATCGGGTACGAAAGGCTTGGGTTTATTTTTAGTTCCTAGTCGCCTTGCTGATGGTCAGTTGAATAGTTATAAGATCCGCCGTCTAAAACAAAAAATTGGTACTCGCTCCATGGCGACTGGTGAAATTGACTTTGATGGTGCCCTTGCTTATCCCATGGGAGAGTTGGCGGAAGGTATTCATCTGGTCATGGAAAATGTTTTACATCTTTCAAGAATTTTTAATGCCTTTTCCGTCCTGGGAATGGCTAGACGTGCCTATCAAATTGCTTACTATTATGCTTGCAATCGCCAAGCATTTGCGCATCCCATTATTCATTATCCGCTGGTTAAAGAAACATTGGCTCTTATTAAAGCGGAAAATATTGCCATGGTGGCAAGCATTTTTAATATGGTTTACCAGCAAGATGAACTTGACAGAAAGCCCGCTTCAGAACAGAAAAAAGAACAACAATTGCTGCTTAGAACCTTGGCAAATTTAAATAAATATTTTACTGCGAAGCGTTCTGTAGAAAACATTCATCATTGTATTGATATTTTGGCAGGAAATGGAACTATCGAAAGTTTTTCTTCTTTACCACGGTTACTGCGCGATTGCATTGTTTGCGAAAATTGGGAGGGAACCCATTTTACTCTATGGATGCAAACACTAAGAGACATGCATAAATTCAACGTTGACGAAATTTTTATTAATTATTTATGGCGATTGCTGGAAGAAGTGCCTCAGGATTTTAACTATAGGGTGTTGTTCAACAATAATATTGATAATTTAGCGAAAAAAATTAAGGCAATGAAAGCGTCTAATGCGGATGAACAAAGCCTGCAAATAAAGAAAATTATTGAGCATATGGCGAGTTTAAATGCGGCACTTACCTTAAGTATTGAATTGCAATGGGGTAATCCACCCGAAGAAAAGAAAGCGGCCTTAAGGCTGTTTATACAACTTTATTTACTTCCTAAAGAGCCTAATGAGCACTACATGGCGCTAATAGAGCAAGTGTTGGGAAAAACACCTATGGAGTAATGACCAAGGTCCTGATTCGTTTTTGCCTCAGTTCCGAGCATCAAAAAGCAGCGATAATCACCAACTCGCTTAATATAATTAACTTTTACAATTAATTTTAGGATTGGACGTTAGCCAGTGTTGCAATTTTTTTAAGGAGTTTTGCTTTCCGGTAGGGCCGCAACTGTATATTTCAACAGCACGAAATCTGCCCGGATTCGAATAATGATAAGCAAAACCCCAAGGATCATTGGGGATCTTCTTTAGATATTGCACCCAATGCTGAGGAATGGGCTCTATAACTGGTTTTTTAATTAAAGCACTTAGCCCCTGCGCACTTGAGGGATAAAATCCATTATCCAGCTTATAGAATCTCATCGCATTCTCCAGACGTAAAATATCCTTTTTTTCCTTAATAGCTTCGGGAGATTCTTTCCAGTCAAGATGAAAATAGATGGATAAACTAATTGCGACCAAAAGCACTAGGAGCATTATAATCAATATGATTTCAATTACTGTCGCTCCTTTGCTTTCTCCTATCCAATTTTTTACTTGAGATTTTTGCATTTTAAATCGACTAATTTTATGGAATTTGGATAATAATTTTTTATTTATTACCAACTAATCAATCATAGGTATAAAAATTAAAATTAATCAAGTAAGATGAGCTTTAACGTCCAAAAATAAATAGCATTATATTTAATCACTGGCAGACTAAATTTTTTATTTCATTTTATAAAGGTAATTCCAGGATAACTGCATGCTATTACGAATTTTGCTATATGTAACTTTTTCTCTCATTTTAGCCGAGAGTTATCCTTCTTTTTCACGTAGTTCAGAGGCACCCTCAGCAATACCAGACGAAGGGCTACAAGCAGAAATGAAGGGTGATTGGGAAAAAGCGATTTCGATTTATACTAAATTATTACTAGAGAAACCGCACAATCTTAATTTATGGCTAAGAGTTGCACAAATAGAGCTGCATATCAAAAATTACCCTCTTGCAATTAATGCCTATAAACACGCTATTCGAATAAAACCTAATGATCCTAAATTACATAAAGCTCTTTCTGAAGTTTATGCTGAGGCAAACCAACCCAAAGAAGCCCTTACTGAAATTAATAAGGCAGTAGAGTTAAGTCCTGACAATGTGAGTTATTTGCTTGCCAGGGCAAAAATTGCAAACTGGAATAAAGAGTCTGCGGTGGCTTTAGACAGTCAACAAAGAATTTTACAGCTAAGCAAAACCAGGAAACTCAATATTAAGACCGAAGACATTTTAATAGAGATTGCACGTTTGCACGCTCAATTGCAAAACTATCCGGAAGCTATAGAAAATTATCATCGAGCTATTTTTTTAAATCCTGATAATCCTAAATTATACCAAGAGTTAGCTCAGGTGTATGCTGCTGAAAAAGAATTTGATAAAGCCTTAAATGCCATAAATAAAGCGTTGAAGTTAGATCCAAATAACATAGAGCTTTTACAGTCGAAGGCCAGCCTGGCAAGTATACTGCAAGAGCCTCTACTCGCTATAGAAACCTATCAAAAACTACTGGAATTATCTGCTTTACTTAATAAAGCAAAAACTGTAGATAGACTTATGATTTTAAAACAAATAGCAAGTCTTCAAAACCAAGCGCGCAATTATCGCGAGGCGATAAATACTTATATACAAGCCATACAGCTCTATCCTAATGATGCCAGCCTCTATCAAGACTTATCCCAAACTTATGCTGCGGCAGAAGAACCTTATGAAGCAATGCAAGCCATTAATAAAGCTCTGGAATTAGCTCCTGATAATATCGCTTATTTACGCTCCCGAGCAACGCTTGCAATGTGGTTAAAGGATAGTAAATTGGCCATTGAAACCAACCAAAAGATTCTGGCGCTCAGCCAAGATGCTAATGAAAAAATCAATCTGTTGAAACAAATTGCCAGTATATACAATCAAGAACATCAATACCTGAAAGCGATTAGCGTTTATGAGCAAGCTATAGTATTAAACCCCAAAAATGTGACCTTATATCAAGAGTTGGCACAAACTTATGCCGCTGCCCAAGATCCTAAAAATGCCTTGTATGCGATTAATAAGGCTCTTGAAATTGAACCTAACCGCATTAGCTTTTTACAAGCCAAAGCCCAGTATGCAAACTGGCTAAAAGATAGCGAATTAGCTAAAGAAACTTATCAAAAAATTTTAATTTTATCTCCTGGCAATAAGGAAGCTATTGCAGGACTTAGGTGGTTGGATCATCAGGAAATAGCAATTCGAGGGGCTCCCCCAATGCTCAGTCCTGTGGAACAGTTCGTTGCTGAGGCCAATAATTTTGCTAGTGTAGGCAAATACCATCAGGCAGTAGATGCTATAAAAAAAGCCATTAAAATTAACCCCAATGCCCCTCGTTTATATAAAATGCTTTCGGAAATTTATGCTACCTCTGATAAACCCCAGTTGGCATTAGCAGCAATTAATCAGGCTTTAGCACTCGACCCTGTTAATCTTGATTATTTAAGCG
The DNA here is from genome assembly GCF_002240035.1 of Legionella clemsonensis. Lineage (NCBI taxonomy): Bacteria > Pseudomonadati > Pseudomonadota > Gammaproteobacteria > Legionellales > Legionellaceae > Legionella > Legionella clemsonensis. The sequence continues at coordinate 22,854 of NZ_CP016397.1, forward strand.
CTAAAGGGAAGTTAGCGGCCTGGGCTGGTGATAAATTTCAAATGGAGGCGAGTTATGCAAAAATCCTGCTGCTAAAACCCCAAGATCAAGAAGCCATGTTACAATTGGCTCATGCTTTAAGGTGGCAAGGCAGAACAGATGATGCCATTTGTGCTTATCAAAAATTTCTCAAGTTATATCCTAAAATTGCTGAAGGATGGCTTCATTACGCTGAAGTATTATCATGGACAGAAAATTACCTTTGTGCCTGCAATGCACTTGCCCAGTACAGGCGCTTAAAAGGAATTACCACAGAATATTTAACCAAACAAGCTCGATTCCTGGCTTTAGCCGAACGATACAAATCTGCTCTTGCTGTTAATACACCTTTGCTCAAAAAAGATCCCGATGATTTATATTTGTTAACAACACAAGTTACGGCTTTGGTCAAAGGATTTCAAATCAAAAATGCCCTTGGCTACTTACAAAAAATTAACAAGCTATATCCTGATGAAAAACAAGTAAAAAGTTTAAACAATCTCATTTTGACGCCATTAAGAACTAATGTGAATCTAGGTTCAGAATATATTTCCGCATCGGATACTACTAAAATCTTAAGCATCCCTTTAACTGCTCAATACTTTCTGACCCCAACTACCAGCTTATTATTTCGTGGGCTTTATGAACGAGCTACTGCTGCGATTGGAAGCGGTTTAGAAACTTATAATGGTAACCACTCCATTTTTGATGAGAGCGCCATGATAGGTTTTGCTACTCAGGTCCAGTCATTATTTAATCTATCTGCCCTCGCTGGTGGTGTGAAAGTTCAAAATGAAAATAATCATGGGATTTATGAAATTAATTTTAATCCTAACGTGGGGGAGACAGCTAAATTTACTTTTACAAACTTACGTAATTTATACAGACCCTATCTTGTACCTCAATCCCCTAGATCCATCTCTTTACAAATTATGGAAGCTCGCAATAGCGCCTATTTGGAGTGGCAACCATTTATTCAAAAATATTTAAATATACTGGTTTCTCATTCTGAGCTAAGTGATACCAACAGTTATTGGCACTATAATATCTGGCCAAAAGCTAGAATTTTTGGTTCTGAACACTGGAAAGTCACTGTGGGTCTTAATGCTGATATTTGGCAATACAAAAAGCGATTGGGGAATGGCTATTATGATCCGCTTAATTTTAATGGCTATGAGGGAACCATTGAAGCTTATTATGTTCAATCAGAGAATGTTGGTTATAGTCTATCAAGCGGATTCGGCATGCAAAAAGATGAGACTTTCCCCCATTACTACTATGAAGAAGATTTAGCATTCCAGGCATTTTGGGGGCTTTATACAGACTGGCAACTCCGGTTTAAAGGTGGCTATACACTTAGAAAAAATCCCACCGGTAACTATCATGCATGGTCTACTGGTTTAATTCTCACGCGACGTTTTTAGCTCTAAATAAATTTGTTCCTTATGGACAGTTCAGCGCAAAAACTTAAAAAATCAAACTACACTATAATAAATTAAAAGAATGATAGGGATATTAGCTTCCATGCGAATATTAATTACCGGCGCTGCTGGCTTCATAGGCTCCCATCTTGTGGAACATCATTTAAACAAAGGTGATACCGTATGTGGTATTGATGATTTAAGCACCGGACTGGAGAGTAATATTAAAAAATTTGTTTCTAATTCCAGTTTTTATTTTATCAAAGACAATATTATTACTTGGCCAGACATTGAAAAATTTGCTTCCTGGGCCGATAGAATTTATCACATGGCTGCTATAGTCGGTGTCTATAAAGTTATTCAAGAACCTGAAAAGGTTTTATCAGTAAATATCGCAGGTTGCGAAAATTTATTAAAAGCAGTCTCTAAGACCAATTGGAAAGCGCAGGTTTTACTGGCTTCAAGTGCTGAAGTTTATGGCCCTAATAATAAGTTGCCCCTTGCAGAAGAGGATAACATTATTATTGAAACTGCTGCTAAAAACCGTTGGAACTATGCAATTAGTAAATTAGCTAACGAAGCAATGGGATTGGCTTATTATCAACAATTTCATATTCCAGTCGTAATCGCTCGTTTATTTAATACCATTGGCCCAAGACAAACAGGTCGTTATGGCATGGTAGTTCCAAATTTAGTAAATCAGGCACTATCGAATCAACCAATTACCGTATTTGGTTCAGGTGAACAAACTCGTTCATTTTGTGACGTACGTGATACTGTGGTCATGTTGGATTTACTTATGAACAGTAAAAAAGCATTTGGTAAAATTATTAATGTAGGTAATAACCGAGAAATTAGCATCAACAAGCTAGCTGAATTAGTAAAAAGTATCGTAAACCCTAGGGGGGACATTCAGCATGTTTCTTACTTAAAGGCTTATGGAAAAAATTATATTGATATTCAAAGAAGAAAGCCGGACCTAAATCGATTATTTCAGTATATTGACTTTAAACACAACTATTCTTTGGAAGAAACTATACATCTTTTGGCTGCTCTTAATAAAAAGGTAGGAGATCATGTGGAAAACTCAAAATAAGCTATCGTAGTTTAGTATGGAGTATCATGAAAATGAAAGTTACGAAAACTTTTGCGGTAATAGGCTTAGGATATGTCGGACTTGAGTTAGCGGTCCGCCTGGCGGAAAGCAAGGAAACTTATGGCTATGATATTTCTACACATAGAATTAAAGAGTTACAGCAAAACGAGGATATAAATTATCTTATTTCTTCTGAAAGATTAAAAAATAGCAACCTTAAATTAACCAGTGACATCAATTTAATAAAAGCAGCTAATTTCTACATAGTAGCTGTTTCTACTCCTGCTTATTTTTATGAGCTTCCTAATTTGGAGCCTTTGATTAATGCAACAAGAAGTTTAGGAGCAGTTCTTAAAAAAGGAGATATTGTCGTTTTCGAATCTACTGTTTATCCTGGCACAACAGAAGAGGTTTGCATTCCTATTTTGGAGGAAGTAAGCCGTCTTCGCTGTGGTCAGGATTTTAATGTGGGTTATTCACCTGAAAGAATAAGTCCTGGAGATAAAAAGCATCATTTACAGAATATTCCTAAAGTTATTTCCGCTCAAAATGACCATACTCTTCAAGAAATTAAAGCCGCTTATCAGTTAATTTGCGACACAGTTTATACTGTATCAAATATAAAAACAGCAGAAGCAGTAAAGGTGCTAGAAAACACACAAAGAGACATTAATATTGCCTTTATGAATGAATTCGCACAGATTATGCATGCACTGGGCTTAGATACTGAGGAAATTATCGAGGGAGCAAAAACAAAATGGAGTTTCATACCGTTTAAGCCGGGATTAGTGGGCGGGCACTGTATTGCTATTGACCCGCAATATTTAGCATTTAAAGCGAAAAGACATGGCGTTGAGCCTAAAATCATATTAGCTGCCCGACAAGTTAATGATGGGATGACTCAGTTTATTATTCATGAAATGAATAAAGTACTTATTAAAAAAAATATCAGTTTTGAAAAAATAAAAATTGGCTTATTTGGTGTTACTTATAAAGAAAATGTCCCGGATATTCGCAACAGTCTTGCTTTTAAACTCATTAAAGAACTTAAAGAGTACGGCTTTAATTATATCGCTCACGATCCTTGGGCGAATAAAAAAATGGTTAAAGAAAAATATCAACTGGATTTAATTGAATTTGAGGACATGCAAGATATATCTGTTGCCATTCTCATTGTGCAGCATGATTTTTATCGTGATAAAGGCTTACAGCAATTTGTTAATAAGTTTAAGTCAACAGGTTTGATAATGGATATACCCAATTTATTTGTTAAAGAAGAAAAAAATTTTGATAATGTAATTTATTGGAATTTATAAAATAATGGCTACTTTATCTTATTTTCTAATAGGTCCTACCATATTCACTAGTATGATTGGGTTGATTTATGGGCGAGACAAAACGATTCCAACTCCAGCAGAAAATTGGCGTGAGGCTGTGGTGGATGCTATTATTCCAGCCTACAATGCTGAGGCAGAAATAGATTTATGTATTGCCTCACTGGCACGCCAAACCTTACAACCTCGCAAAATTTTTATTATCGATGATGGCAGTACAGACAATACTAAACTATTTGCTGAAGATATCTGTAAAAGATTAAATTTAACAAATGTTAGCATCATTAGAAGGGAAAAAAGTATTGGAAAAACACCAAGTATCGAAAAGGGAGCTTATGAAAGTGATGCTGATGTGGAGTTTATTTTAGATAGTGACACTATTCTGGTTTCCGAAAATTATCTCGAACGGCTGGTCGAGGAGCTTTATAAAGGGATTGGTATCGCTTCCGCTTGTGGAATCATTTATCCATTAAAAGAAAAAGATCGCAGCAAATTACTTGCTGATGAAAACGTAGGAAATGCCTTAAAAGAGCATTTTAAATGTTACCCTCAAGCTGGTTATTATAAAAGAAATACGGATCTACAACGTTTAGCACGATTTATTACTAATCTTTATCGAGATGTTATGTATAAATTTTTGCAAAACTTTATCTATCGAGCTGAAATGATTTTCTTTGGTACTATCATCAATCCGGTGGGTTGTGCTGTTGCTTATAGAAGAAAATATATAAAAGATATTTTCGTAAGCGCAAGAGAAACTTTAGGTAATGATTTAACGACTTCAGAGGATATCTACATTGGATTTGCATTTGCTAACGAAGGCTATCGAAACATCCAATTACTCGATGTGTCCGCCTGCACCTTAGAACCTTATATTCAGCGTCTACCCTTTCAAGTTTTTTTATGGTCATCAGCCTTTCTTCAAAGTGTCTATTATTTTAATTATTTGGTTTCTACCCCTTTTAAAATTATTAATAAAATAATCTATAAAATTCGCAATAGAAAAAATGAAAAAATATTTAAGGCCAGAAGGAAGATTAAAGAGCAGTATCGACAAAGCTTTGGTGTGGATATTACCAGAAAATTTGGTCGCCCTATTGGCTGGTTTGTTTTCACGAATACCATTGAAAAAATTTTATTTCCCACTATTTTTTTATTATTTATTATTTTTGGTTGGTGGGAAGCTTTTTTATTAACTTTTATCTTTGAGTCGTTAATCTCTAGTTTGCTTGTAGCAATAAGCACAAAAGGGGAACGAATCAAAATGTTTTTTAAAAGTCTTCTTACGTCCCCGTTGCGATATTTTCTTTTGCTTTACGATCTTGTGGTTATCTTTAAATTTATTATGGATTTATGGATTACCAAACATAGAGCCTGGCGCAAATGAGCTGAAAAGCTAACTTTCACCTAGGTTAGCTAACATTTTCTTCTTCTTTCCCATAAGCAAGCACCCTCTTATCCATTACTGCATGCCATAAAGGAGGAATTAACGCTAAAAGAATCATTCCCAGATAGCCTGAAGGTAATTGAGGGCTTTCTTCATGATGCTTGAGAAGTTGATAAGGTCGAGCACCATGTGCATGATGGTCTGAATGTCTTTGTAAATGAAAAAGCAAGGCATTACTCAACCAATGATTGGCATTCCATGAGTGTCGGTAGGAGACACGTTCATAATGTCCATTCGCTAATTTTTTACGCTCAAGGCCATAATGTTCGATGTAATTGACAATTTCCAGAACGACGAAAGCAACAATTGCCTGTCCGAGGAAAAAAAGCAGTGCTGTCCATCCACCAAAGAGAAAACAGAGAAGAGCAATGACAGCAGGTGCCCCGATAATCCAGAAGAATTGATTGTGATGACTAAAAATAGCCTGTTCCTGTTGTATTAAACGCTTGTTTTCCAAATGAAGCGCCGATTTAAATGAACCAATAATTGTACGCGGTAAAAAGCGATAAAGACTTTCTCCAAAACGCGCAGAGGAAGGGTCTTCAGGGGTGGCTACTGTTACATGGTGACCTCTTACATGCTCAATAAAGAAATGACCGTAACAGACCATTATTAATAAAATTTTGCTCATTAACTGCTGAAAGTGATTATTCTTATGCATTAATTCATGAGCAAGATTAATACCGCCACCACCGGTGATTAAACCTACGGATAAGGTAAAGCCAAGCCACTCATACCAAAGCAATGAATAATGGCTGACAAGAATAATACTTACCAACAATAAGATTAGTTGCAAAGGCACATAAAATAAGATGACGTTAGTAAAAAAGTGGTCTTGCCGTAAATAATCTTCTTCGGCAGCAGTCGGATTAGCGGAGTCTGTTATGAGATAATCAATGAGAGGAATAATGGCGAATAGAATAGCAAGGGTTAAAAAGTTATAGAGTCCCCCTGCCCAGAAACCTAAGAGTGGCAGCGGTACAAACAAATAAAGCAGTAAAAAACGTAACTTCTTTAGCCAAGACATAACGTCCTCACCTCTATAAATACTATAGTTGGTTTTTCTAGATAGTGCGGAAAAATGAATAAACGCAACTCATAAATCAACATTCCTTATTATGTTGGATTATCGTAAAAAAAGAAATTTAGAGTTTAGCAAATGGGTACAAAGATCGTGAGAATAAAATTGGGGCATCCGGCTTTAAATAAATTATCAATCTTTGTGTTGCAACTCCAAAGCTCGCTTATAGAGCTCATTTTTATTCCCCTTGGTGAGTAAGGCGGCCAATTTAACGGCCTGCTTTAAGGGTAATTCCTTTAGCAAAATAGTTAGGGTTTCTTCTTCTTGCAGCTGGGAAATTTCCTGTAATTTGGGTGGCAGTAACAGAACAAATTCCCCTTTGCAATGGCTGTCATCTTCTTGTAGCCAACGTTTAACGGTGGTGGCTGGGCCCTGCACAAAACGCTCAAAGGTCTTAGTTAATTCCTTTGCCAAAACAAAGTCATAATCGGGTCCATAAACCTCTATAATATCGTCAATACAGTCGCGAATACGGTGTGTGGCCTCATAAAAAATCAGCGTATGTTCACTTGTTGAGAGTGTTGCCAGTTTCTTTTTTCTGGCTGCGGCCTTGGCGGGCAAAAAACCCACAAAGGTAAAACTGTCGCAGGGAATTCCTGCAGCACTTAATGCAGTTATCAAGGCACAGGGACCAGGAATAGGAACTACTGCGATCTGTTTCTCGCGGGCCAGCTTGACCAGAGGAAAACCTGGATCACTGATCAAAGGTGTTCCCGCATCGCTAATTAAAGCAAGGGATTTACCTTGTTCCAGCGCTGCAATCATTTGCTGACTTTTTTCTGCCTCATTATGCGCATGTAAGGATACCAATGGTTTTTGGATTCCTAAAGCAGTAAGCAACTGCAAGGAATGTCGAGTATCTTCAGCCAGAATGCTGTCAACTGACTTTAAGGTAGAGAGTGCTCTTAAACTAATATCATCACGATTACCAATAGGGGTGGCAACGATATAAAGAGTGCCGGGAGTAGTTGCTGAACTTTTTACCATAGTTTATTCTATTGCGTTCCTGCGTTTAGGACTATCTTTCATGTTAGCAAAGTCACTATTAAAAATAATCTTATTGTTTGCTACAGCCCTATTGCTTTCACAATGTACAAAGGTGGCTGAAAATCAGGCACGGGCGCTTCGTGTAAATCAACGGGCTGTCACGCCTTACACCATGCCTGCATCGGCTTATCTTGCTTTGGCAAAAAATCAAGTCGGGGAGGAGCAACAAAATTTATTACTCATGGCCGCCGGTCGTCAAATTTATGACGGTCAGTGGCAAGAAGGCCTTTATATTTTAGCCCAAACCAGTGATTATCTGCCACCCGTACTGACGGCGGAAAAAAATATTCTTCTTGCGAAAACTGACATGCTACGGCAGCAACCCAAGTCCGCTATTACCAAACTTTCTGCGGTGCGTGACGTTAACAGCTTAGCTAATTTTTATCAAGTGCAATATCACGATATTTTAGCTGCTGCTTATGAGTCGGTAGGCAATGCAACGGAAGCAGTTACTGAACGTATTAAATTAGAACGCTTATTACCTGATGAAACTGCTCGAGCAGACAATAGTCGCATTTTATGGTTAACATTAACTAAAATGCCCTTGGCTGAACTCAATACACTGGCCATTGAAGCCAGGGAGGGCTCAGACATGCAGGGGTGGATGAAATTAGCCCTGATAGCAAGACAAAGTGCGGCTAATAGCAATAATCTTTTAGAGCAAGTTGAAGACTGGCAAACGCAATATTTGTCTCATCCAGCCAATAGTATTCTACCTTCTTCTCTTTCTGCCATTAAACCCTACTTGAATCGGACGCCTCGGCGGATGGCTTTATTACTTCCTTTAAGCGGTCCTTTGGCAGGTCCTGGTAGTGCTATTCGCGATGGATTCATGGCGGCTGCCAATGATGCCAGTAATAATGCGGATATTCGTCTTTACGATACAGCAAAAGGTGATGTCTCTTCCCTCTATCTGCAAGCACTGGATGATGGTGCTGATTATGTGGTTGGACCTTTAAGTAAAGCTGATGTTGCGCGCGTAGCGGCAATGGAGCATCCTGTGCCAACTTTATTGTTAAATGACATGGAAACCCACTTAAACACAAACGCTTACCGTTTTGGTTTATCACCCAGCAATGAAGCAAAACAAGTTGCTATTGAAGCAAATAAAAATGGTCATAGGAGAGCACTCATTATTTATCCAGCGGGTAGCTGGGGAGATGAAATCAGTAATGCTTTTGCGATGCAATGGCGTAGTATGGGAGGTACTATTGCTGATAAGTTCAGTTATGCGAATAACAGTGATTTAAATGCAGCGATTCGAGGTCTTCTGCAAGTCACAGAGAGTCAGAATCGAGAAAAGCAAATTAAGCAATTATTGGGACCAAGAATCCAGGTAACGCCCAGTCGTCGCCAGGATTTTGATATGATATTTTTACTGGCTTATCCTTCGAAGGCGCGCCAAATAATGCCCCTGCTCAAGTATTATTTTGCTGGTAATGTCCCCGTCTATGCTACATCAACGGTATATAGTGGCAGTACCCATGCGATGAAAGATAAAGATTTGGATGGCATTATTTTTTGTGATATGCCCTGGGTATTTAAGCATCAGATGGGAAGCAGAAATTGGCCTGAACAGCTTAACAGTTATAACCGCCTTTATGCCTTGGGCATGGATAGTTTTGCGTTAGCGAGTCAACTCAACCAGCTACTGCTTTTTCCTGCAATGGGCATCCATGATAAAAGCGGTGTGCTCTATTTAAATCGTTCTCAGCAAGTGGCTCGTGTTCCAGCCTGGGGACAATTTAAAGGTGGGGTTGCAGTAGCCATGACGGCGAATTCTTAATTAAACTGCATTTAACCTCGCCCTTTTAGGAAAAAAAATGTCAACAAGAAAGAGAGGATTGGCAATTGAACAACAGGCCCAGGTTTACCTAGAAGCGCAGGGATTAAAGCCTGTGATTAGCAATTATCAATGTCGTTTAGGTGAAATTGATTTAATTATGCGTGAGGGTAATTATCTGGTGTTTATTGAAGTACGAGCACGCGCTTCTGCGGCATTTGGCGGAGCTGCTGCCAGTGTTACTTACAGGAAGCAACAAAAAATTATCAAGACAGCCTCTCATTATTTACTGAGGACTAAATTAACTGATAAACAGCCCATACGCTTTGATGTCTTAAGTTTTGAAGGTGAAACACCACAAATCAATTGGATTAAGAATGCTTTTGGACTTGATTTTTAAGGCTAACAATGATGACACAGATGGAAGAAAGAGTTAGACAGCTGTTCGGTAACAGTATAGAAGCACAGATTGCGGTTGCTGATGTTCTATCAATGTTAATTGCTAAAGCAGGCTCCAAGTTGGTAAATTGTTTACTCAATGATGGCAAAATTCTTTTATGTGGTAATGGCGGATCTGCTGCCAATTGCCTTCATTTCTCTGCAGCAATGATTAACCATTATGAGGTGGAACGTCCTTCCTTGCCTGTTATTGCCCTAACGACAGATATTTCCTGTTTGACTTCTGTAGCGACTGATAGCCACTATGATCAGGTTTTTGCACGTCAAATTCATGCATTAGGACAAGAAGGTGATATATTGCTCGTTTTATCAACCAGCGGTAATACCGATAATATTCTTCAGGCTGTCAATGCGGCTAATGATCGAGGAATGGATACTATCGCTCTTAGCGGTAGAGATGGGGGCTTGCTTGCCAATCATTTAGGCCCTGAAGATATTGAGCTTCGCGTTCAAGCCGATAGTGCTGCTCGCATCCGTGAGATGCACTTATTCATTTTGCATTGTTTTTGCGATTTAATTGATCAGTCTTTGTTTGGTCAAATGTTGGGGTAATCATGAAAATTCGTGTCATCCTTTTTTTGCTAATTAGTGCATTATTAACAAGTTGTGTTGCTGTTGTTGTGGCAGGAGCGGCTGCTGGTCTTGTGGTTTATGACAGGCGTAGTCTCTCAACGATTGAAAGCGACGCTCGTATTTTCCATATTATTCATAAAGAAATAGTGACTGACCCTCGTTTTCAGGATGCTCGTATTATTGTGAGCAGTTTTAATCAGGTTGTTTTACTGGTTGGACAGGCCCCCACTGCTTCTTTACGGGTTATGGCTGAAAAAATTGCGCGAACTACACCTAACGTGCGTCGAGTTTATAATGAAGTGACTGTTGATTACCCCATTCCGCTGTCGCAGCGCACTGAAGATACGTGGATAACAAGCCAAGCAAGAAGCCTAATGTTGACTAAAAAGGGGTTGGAGTCAGGCTCCATCCGTATTGTGACTGAGAATGGTGTTGTTTACTTAATGGGTATTGCAACACACGAGCAGGCTGATTTAGCGGTCAGCGTTGCCCGTCAAATTAATGGTGTAAGAAAAGTAGTCAAGGTATTTCAATATATTGTTTAACTGACCTAAGGCAATATGAAAAAGCAAGGGAAGGTTTTTTTCGTTTTGTTATTGAGTAATCTGTTATCGGGATGTCTCTCCAATGTATGGACAGGTGCTATGCTCGTTTATGATAGACATAATGTCTATAAAAAAGTAAGCGACTATACCCTTTCTGCTAACGTGCACCATGAATTGTTCGGACCAGACAGGCTACTTGAGCAAAAAGGATGTGCTATTGATGTTGCTGTGTTCAATGGCGATATCTTGTTGGCAGGCCACGTACCCACTTTAGAGTTACGAGAGGCCGCCATCGCTCGCGTTAGCAAGGTAACAGGCTACCGGCGGTTATTTAATCAGATAGACATCGCTAATGTGGGGAGAGGTTCGGTACAAGACAGTTGGATTACGGCTAAAATACGCAGCAGAATTTTTGCAGATTCTTCCATTGATCCTAATGCATTTAAAGTCGTTACTTCAGATCGCATAGTTTATTTGATGGGTGATGTAACTCCAGAGCAGGCGGAGCGGGTAATTACTATTGCCCGGACTACTCGAGGTGTAGTGCGAGTAGTAAAATTATTGAAGTATTATCACTTATCCGATAATGCTTCAATGAAACAGTAAGCTCAGTTATTCCACAAATGAACCAAAAGCTCGCTATAATTAGATTAATGGGTGTTTAGCTGAGTTAGTTGTCCATGACAAGTCCGAAACCGCCTCGTTCAACAAAGCCTGTGTTACAAAAAAGAAAAGCAATTAGAAACTTAAAAGAGATTGCTGTCACTACCAGTAAGACTAATCAGCTTTTTCGACCGAATCAAACTTCACATCCTGGTTCTTCTAAAGGAATGGCTCCTCCAAAAGGAGAATTTCAATATGAGAATTTAAAATCCAATATTGGAAAAACAGTGAATAATTATTTTTTTTATGCAATGGGTGCTTATATCTATTTTACTTCTAAACCTAGGAACAAAGAAAATCAGGGAGCAAGTAAGGTTGAAAAACGCTCTTTATTTACCCAGAAGAAACAAGAAACCGGCTGGAAATTACATTTATCAGTGGACCCCACTCAAATTTCTCTCGCTTGGACACTCATTTATCCCATCCTAATGGAAAAAGCTATTTCTGCAAAAATACTCAGACATGAGATTTTAATGAAAAAATCCACCGAAGAAGTATCGAACAAACAAATTACTGTCTATGAGTTTAAAAATAAACATATCAATAGTGAAGAGTGGAGTTCTATTTTACAACAAATTGAAGATAAACTGCGACAACATGGTATAAGTCCGAGTAATCTACCGCCTGCGGATAAACAAATACCCAACAGTGCCTATTTTTCTTACCGCAATGATACCGATCACACCGGTAAATATATTTCAGGCAGTGGCGCAAAAAACTATGTGTCTCTATATAGCAGGGAAGACCCGCAGTTAGTTCCTTATAATCTGATAAAAGCTCAAGACCCCTTTGAGAAAGTTTCGCTGAAACCTTATTTAGAGGATGAAATCAGCAGTGCACCACAACCTTAAAGAGTGGCCCTGGCTCACAAATGTGTTATGAAATTCGCAATACAATTTGAGCCACTTACTGGCCTGTGAATCCTCAAGTAATAAATTCGACTTAGCTATATTCTTGTAAAAGAATACCGTATTATCGATTTATTCACCAACGTCTCTTATAGAATCAATAAGTTAAGAAAATTATGATTGTTATTTTCCTTCATGGTTGGAGTGTCACCCATACCAATACTTATGGCGAGCTGCCTCAATGGCTTGAAAATCAGAGCAAAGACGGAACGCTGAATATTCAAGTGGGTAATATCTATCTGGGGCACTATATTAGCTTTGACGATACAGTAACCGTTGACGATATAGCACGTGCATTTGACCATGCAGTGCGTGATGGAATTGCTGATAAACTGCGAGATGGGGAGCGTTTTGCTTGTATCACTCACTCGGCCGGTGGCCCCGTGGTTCGTAAATGGATGGATTTATACTTTAAGAATAATCTTGCAAAATGCCCACTGAGTCATCTCATTATGCTGGCTCCCGCCAATCACGGTTCTGCGCTTGCTCAGCTTGGTAAATCCCGGCTAGGCCGTATAAAAAGTTTTTTTGAAGGTATTGAACCGGGACAGCATGTCCTGGATTGGCTTGAGCTTGGCAGTGATATGAGCTGGGAACTTAATGAAAGTTGGCTTGATTACGATTGCATTGCTAATGGCATCTACTCCTTTGTACTTACAGGCCAGAAAATTGACCGGCAACTTTATGATGCTATTAATTCCTACACAGGAGAAGCCGGATCTGATGGCGTTATACGTGTAGCTGCTGCAAATATGAATTACAGTCTATTAAAGTTACATCAGGAGGGGAATAACGGTGAAAACCTTGTTGTCGCGCAAATGACTCGGACACAACCCATGGCATTTGGGGTTCTTCCTGGGTGCTCGCATTCTGGCAAAAGAATGGGAATTATCCGCAGTGTGACCAGGGCCAATGCAGCCACTCACCCTACTGCTATATGGGTCTTGCGATGCCTCCAGGTAAAAAATCGTGACTCCTATAACAGCTTGGTAAAAGAGCTGCATAAGCTTACAAAAGAAACTCAAAAAAATGAGCGTATAGAACTTGTAAACACCCTTATCTATCAGCGCGAGTATATCACCAATCGCTACTCGATGATTATATTTCGACTTATTGATGATCGGGGCAATCATCTGAATGATTATGACCTTTATTTAACTGCTGGCCCCAACTATAGCGAACATGCGCTTCCCATGGGTTTCTTTGGAGATCGGCAGCGAAACCAATATAATCGAGGAAAACTGACTTATTACCTTGACTACGATATTATGGAAGCTGGAATTAATACGCCAAAAATGCAAGGTAATCTCGGGTTTCGTATTAGGGCACGTCCTGAGGCAAGTGACCAATCCCTTGCTTATTACAGCTTACTGGATTTTCGTTCCTCACTCGCTGATATTAACAAAATTCTTCACCCAAACGAAACTGTAATGGTTGAAATCATGCTTCAGAGACGAGTCGATAAAACCGTCTCTCGTATCACTAACAACCTTATTCCGGCAAAAATCAGTTCGAAACCGAGTGGCATAAAGGTAGATTGACACCTACTTTTTGCAGGTGATTTTTTTACAATATTTTTCAAAGTTTACAACCAATACTATTAATCTTTTCGATTCGAAAGCCTGGGTAAGGCTATATATATATTATGGTGACCATTCATTGTCATCGTGACGAACGGTTTAGTGATTAGAGCTTAAAGCATTTAATATAAAAATACTGCTTAGAATGGGTATATTTTTAACCACCGGTCCAAAAGGTTCGAGCCATAAATAGGGTAATGCAACACTGATTATTAACGTGTAGATACTAATTACCGCTATCTGGATAAGGCAGTTAAGTTTAACCTTATAATTTAATAATAAGCCAATCCCCAGTAGGGTATTTATTAAGGAGGCCCCATAAAGAAACAAAGGCTGCCAAACTGTGGAAATACCAATTGTTGCCAGCAATTGGTAGGAGGCTTGTTTTGAAAAAAAAAAGCTACTGGTAAGCGCACTCATTATCCACATAAAGGCTAAACTTAGTCTTAATAAAGGCCGCAGGTAGCTTAATTTTGCATGCCAGCAATCTTGCTCAAAAGCGGGTGTTTTATGAAGTCCTTGTGCAAAATTATGCGGAATAACCTGTGCTTCCTCTTGAAAGCGAATGGCTTCTTGTTGAGTGGTTGTATTGCCTTGCGTCAGCATCGCGATGGCTGCGGTATTGACTGTTGAGTAGGGTATGTAATCTCCTAATAAGGCCACCAATTTAATTAATCCTATCGGAATTTTTATAAGGGCAGCTGGCTTTAATCCCAACCAGTTGCGCAGTTTTAAAATAATTTCTTTTAGCCTCACTTTTTTGGCGGACACAGCAGCCAAAGTTAACTGACCAGGGTTATTTATCAAAATCAAATTCTTAATTGCCTGAACTAAATCGCTAATATGGATTGGCTGAAATTCTTGCCTACCTCCGTCGGGAAGTGGAACAACCCCGGGAAGGGCTGCAAGGCTTCGAATAAGTGAAATACCACCACGAGTACCTGGTCCATAAATAAACGAGGGTCTTAGGATGACGAAAGGAACAGTTAAGGATTGCAGAAATTTTTCTGTGGCTAACTTACTGTCAGCATAGACATTGTTATAGCGATCAATTCCTAATGCTGAAAGGTGAATGATTTTTTTTAGTGATGCTTTTTCTGCGGCTGCAAATAAAGTTTTGGGGGTTTCATAGTGAACTTTCCACACCAATTTTTTATTATAATGATAAAAAATGCCCACACAGTTTATCAAAACATCAACGCCGTCTAATCGCTCTTGCCAATAGGAATTTGAGGTATCTTTGAGAAAATCACAGTGAAAGATTTTAGCCCGGGGAAATTTTTGTTTAGCCGCATGCTTGTTTCTAACGGCACAGTGAACCTCATGACCTGCCTCTATCAGTGCATTGGTGACCCAAGTGCCCACAAAACCTGTGGCTCCCAAAATTAATATTTTCATCAACAATCCTTATTGAAGCAATTCAATTAGCAATACGACACCGGCTTGATGAGTAATTTTTGAAGTGAAGACCTTAAGTCGTGGTCTGAGCAAAACACTCAGACCACTGCGTGCTGCTTCCAACCCAGGAAGTGGCTAACCTGGAGGATTACATTACTTTATCAATGGATGCGCCCTTTATCCAGTCGTTTACGCATTTTTCTTAATTTAAAGGCACGAATAACGCCTGTTGCGGTATTTTCACTCTCTTCACCTTGCGGTGTATGTCCGTTAAGTTGGGCTGGATGCGATCTGCAGTGTTTTCGGTAGGGGTGATGATTTTTATTGTGTTTGTGGTGAAGACCATCGCCGTAGCGATTGAGCATTTTTTCCCGCATACTAGCAGCGGTGCGTTGTTGCTTTTCAGACATAATGACCTTCCTTAAGTACAAGATTAAAACAAGGATAAAAAAAGCCCTATGATCAAAATATACACAATGGCGGGTTAATATTCCAGCATTCGAGCAGGGAGTTAAGAGGAGTGAAAAGGGAAAGGTTTAATGAATAATTTTTAGTGATTTCAGCATCTCGTACATTCGCAGCCTTAATACGAATATGATAAAATTCCCACTATTAAATTAAAAAAGAATTTTTCCAAAAGAAAAGAATTATTGTTTTTCTTTTCCTTGAAAAATTTAATGATTAGAATCATTTAGTTGGGTAAAAAAATGAATTATGTCGTAGCTGCTTTTTACAAATTTACTCCTTTTCCTGATTATGAGTCCATGAAGGAGTCTCTGTTGGCTTTAATGAAAGAAAAAGAAATTAAAGGAACTATTATACTGGCTGCGGAAGGTATCAATGGAACAATTTGTGGCGAATCAGATAATCTATCGTTTTTTATCAATTTTCTTCAACAATACGAGGGTTTGAGTGATTTAACCTTTAAAATTAGCTACAGCGATTACAATCCTTTTGAGAAATCTAAAGTAAAATTGCGTAAGGAAATTGTAACCTTGGGAGTCCCTGATATTGATCCGAATACCATTTATGGTACGCATATAGACCCTCAGGAATGGAACCAATTAATTTCTGATCCTGAAGTTTTGGTGATTGATACCAGAAATGATTATGAAGTCAAGCTGGGAACATTTAAGGGAGCCATTAATCCTGAAACAGAAAATTTTCGTGATTTCCCAGACTATGTGGAGAAAAATTTAAGTCAGCATAAAGATAAAAAAATTGCCATGTTTTGTACAGGTGGTATCCGCTGTGAAAAATCAACCGCTTATCTAAAAAAAATAGGGTTTAATCAGGTTTTCCAACTCAATGGGGGTATTTTAAATTACCTGGAAAAAATTCCTCAAAACGAATCGCTATGGGAAGGTACTTGTTTTGTATTTGATAACCGCGTTGCAGTAGATGCTAATCTGGAGGGATTGGAAGTCGGCACTATTGATGTAGAATGGAAAAATAACAACAGAAAAAGCAAGCATTCCAGCTCTGGAGATTAGTCCTAACTACAATATTCTCTACTTACCGCGTTTTATACGCGGTATCCATAGCGGCTTAAAGTCGGCAAATTCATTACACACTCCAGTTAGTAGGGAATTTTTATCCTAGGGTTTTCTACTAAAGAAGTAGATTTTAAAATCATAACCTCTTTAGATTTCGCACAGGCATCACGACCTAGTAGGCCTCCAGTGTTATCACCAAAACTGTATAAGTTCCCCTCTTTATCCAGACAAAGTGCATGATTTCTTCCAGATGAAATCTCGGTAATAATTTTGTCCGGAAAACTATTGAGAAGTGAGGGGGTTTTTTTGAATTTAACCTCTTCAGAAAATGCTAATTGATTGAATACATTAGAACCAAAACCATAGATTTGACCCGTGGCTGTCACACAAAGAGAGTGATTTTTTCCTGCAGCGATTTTATCGATTACCAAACCTTGTATTGGCATGACAGGAGTTGGTGTGTATAGTTTCACTTCCCTGAGTACACCTAATTTTCCACCATAATTGCTACCACAGCTGTAAACCTGTCCTTCTTTGGTTAAAAATAATGTATGGTCTGAGCTGCTAGCTATAGTTTTAACATTTATATTTAACAGTGTATTGATACACTGTGGGATAAAATGCCTAGGGCTATCACTATCTAAACCTAACTGTCCATCCTTATTAGCACCAAAGGCATAAACTTCTTTCTCAGCAGTAAGACAAAATGATTGACAGTCCCCGGTAAAAACGTTGGTAATTATCTTATCTTCTAACGTGGAAATAAGTGTAAACGCGTCACAACGTTGAATATGATCACCTAATCCTAATTGTCCTAATGTGTTGTCTCCCCAGCTATATACTCTTCCTTTATTGCTAAGTGCAAGTGCATGATTAGCACCTAAAGCAATCTGTACAATTTTTTCGTCCTTCGTTAACGCCGGAGTGAAATTTAAGCGTTGGAGTTGTGTTTGAGGGGCTGTCATATATAGACCGACTGTTGTCAAAAAAAATGTACGACAATTGCGGTTTGCGATCATTCTTATTTGTCGCATTGAAAAATCATTCTTTGGGGGTAATTTTAAAGCTTGCGGCCTTGAAATTAATGCATGATTTGCATCACATGGAAAAGGATTACTTCCCCAGGCATACCAGCCAAATTTAGGGGAAAAGTAAAAATTGGTTTCCGTTCCAGCAACGATCTGTGCCGGCATGAGCTGACGGTATAGGGTGAAGCGGCGCTCTGAATAATAGGTTGTTGCATAGGTGCTAAGCGATTTAATGCGAGTCTGCGATTGGAAATTCTTTAAAATCAGGGCTTCAAAAAAATTGACAGCATTAGAGTAGTCCAGATAATTACTGGCTAAATAAAAAATTAGATCGATAGGTAGTTTGTGAAAAATAAATTCACTGTTGTTGACAGTGTCGGTCATGTAAACCCCTTTATTATTGTGGCAAGGTTGGGAAAAAATTAACAGGATTTATAAAAACTTCGACAGGCAATTTATTTAACTCTCTCTTTTCAAAACATTTTTTTCCTTTGCCCTTGAGTTTTCATGCGCCCTGCTTAATCCATATATTGCTCTACTTTGTCAAAAAAAAGGCAATTATAACATGAAAATAGTTTGCTTTTTAATAAAGGATAATTTAGACAGGATAAAACGCCATCTAATTTTTTAAACGCAAAATTACTTCATCTTTGTCCCTCGCCGTACTTTATATATGTATTCAAGATTGTTTATCAAAAGTAGGTGTTAGGTCTGCGCATAAAGCGCGGAACCTAGACATTTTAGGATGTAGTTAATAATTAATACAAAAGTCCGTCTTTTATCTGCTGTCCTGAAGCTTAGGATTTAGGCTTAAAACCCACTCGGTAACTACTACTTGTTTCCGATGGTTCGGTTTTGGGTGAAATGAAAAATGCGCTTTTAAAATTGGTTGCTACCTTAGAACCTGTCTTTCGTTGCAACTCATCAAGCGTCTCCCCCACCTTATTAATACTCATTTTCTCCGTTTCGAGTTTAGTAATGGCTGCATTCAGGAGCTTTTTATGATCTAGAGTAACACCCATCTGATTGCGATACTGTTTTAAATGTTTAATAACATCCTGCACTAAAGCATCACGATTGATAGATTTTTCCTGCAATTTATGATTGGCAATGGATAGATAACTATAGCTATTGAGTTGCGCTTCCGTTTTTTGCGCGTCCCACTGCGGAATAGCCTCAACGATAGTGCCAACAGACTTGGAACCATGCAAGATGTCTTCTCTAACAAGAATATTATGCTCCTCAAATTCTCGACGGATATAGAGAGAGTCTTTTAAGCTCACTTCCAGGTTTTCCTGTGGTGAAACTAGAAGGAGCTCATCATAGTTTATTAGGCCTTTTTTGAGGGTTTCTTGGTCGGCAGGCGACATTTTTTTATAGTCATCAACATTAATTACGGCAGTTTTAGTAAGAGTATTCTTGACGACAAAGGCTTTTTTCTTGTCGGAAAAGAATTTTTTTACAACCTCCATATCAGGCCTGGCTGAAGGAGGTTCATCCACCGTCATTTTTTTCAGCATATCCAGTACTTCTTTACGTAGAGTAGGGTCTTTGATGGCTTTATTATTAATAAACTCAGGGCTATTTTCATCAACAAGCACAAGATAGGGTTGATTCGTATCATTACGTAAATATTGGACGGTAGTCAATCCCAAATTGTCTGCCATAAGTATACCTGCCGTATAGACATCGAAAGCTTTGGTGTATTCAAGATCAGCTGGTTTAACATAATCACTTTCATAGTGATACTTGGCAGCATATAAGTCTTTTCTCATTTCTAAAGGTGCATATAAAGGAGATCCTCCTAAACCTATTGTGTCAGGTGATTCCTTAGTTTCTTTTGAGCGTGGACGAAAACCCTGCTTTCCCTCTGGGAGAGCGGTTGCCGTCCCGTAATCGATAATCGTTGCTCTTTTATTGGCAGCATCATAGAGAATATTTTCAGGTTTTAAATCGAAGTGAATTATATTCTTATTATGAAGGCAAAGAATGGCGTCACTAATCGCTTCTAATTTTTCAATCGTAGCTAAGTCTGAGCGAGATTCTTTAGGAAGCTTTGATAACGGGACACCCGGCGCAAGCTTCATGACTATCACATTGGCCCCACTACCGTATTTTTTAATATTTTTAATCGACTGAAACGTCGCCTTTCCGCCGGCTTCATCAACTTGTTTAAGCGTTTTGTATTCCTTTTTTTGTAGGTGTGGTGCGCGGTCTTTCGCCATGTATTTTACAGCCCAAAAAGTACCCTCTTCATCTTGAGCAATTTTAACTTTGCCAAAAGCACCAGAGCCTAAGTCTTTGTCGTATTGTTCGCCCAGATACACGGTTAAAACTTTTAATTTTTTTTGATGCTCTGCAATTAATGTATCGTAGGTTGTTTCAATTCCTTGGGATTGGAGATAGGTTTTACGTAATTTAGGGTTAGTTATTGCCAACAATTTTTCGAGTTGATTTATGGTTTGCCGCTCTGCTTGAATTTGTGGCTCCAGTTCAGCAAAATGTTTGCTTAATTTCTCTCTGGCCAATTCACCCAATTCTTCGACCGTATATTGTTGTAGTAAATCGGCTGCTTCTGAACTTTCCGTATTGGGATAAACTATAGAAATCAGCTGGTGCTTGGATTTAAGCAACTCAGTATTAAGGCGGTTAATCTCTTCTTCTTTTTTCTCCAGGAATTCCGGTGGCTTTTCCTCAATTTCGCGTAAATCATTTAGATTTGCTTTCAATTTTTTTCTCGTTTTCTCCAGCTCTTTTTGTACAGATTTCTCAGTTTCGTCGTAATCTTCATCAAAATTTTTTGTGGCAAGTTTTGTTTCGAGACTAAGAATATATTGCTCTTGTCTTGGGATAGCTTCTAACAGTTCATTTTTTCTCTCTTCATCATTGTCTTCTAAGAGACTATTGAGGTCTTCTTCAAGATTTTCAATTGAGCGAAGAATTCTATCAATTTCATTGAGATGAACATCTTTCAAATTGAGCTCATCTTGTAAATTTGAAACCAGAAATTTTTTTTCCTCCAAAAGGTCTTTTACACGCTTATATTCTGATTGATCACGTAGGTTTTTTCCTTTCTCTGCTATATCTCGGATTTTTGTTGTTCTCTCTGGGGGATTTAAAAAACCATTCTCATCCAAGTGTGACAACTTTATTTTATGGGGGATATAGGGTTTTTTTGCAGATTTGATTTTAAATTCTAGTGGCTTTGGCATGAATATCTCGCGAGCAAAACAAAACTTCATTTAAGTATAGTTAACTTAAAAATTTATGCGGTGGGTAATGGAGTGTTAGTGACAATGAGTTATCACGCGATATTGCCTATTGCAACCCCTAGATGAGGGGGGCGTCCAAAAATTGAAAAACTTCAATAATGCCTCCGTCGCCAAGACACAAGCAAGTCCAAAACCGCAACTGATTTAAGTTGCGGTTAAATAATAAGGAGAAAACATGGAAAATAATAAGGAAAATAACAACGAGCGAGTTTTCGCTTATACCTCTGCAAAAGTTATCGAACATGATGATTTGGATAGGGTATCTGGTGGAGGTGGTTCAAGTTATTTAACGACTAAAGCCACAGTTGCACCAACCGGCTCCAGTCCCAGAGATATTGATGGTAGGGGGGATGTCACTTTTGATTGGTAATAGCCAAGCTTCTTAATATTACACTAGATGAAAGCAGAAAATCTTGATTTCGAGTGCTGAAGCTAAGTATCACGCGTGTATGAATAGCGGCATACAGAAAACAAGGTTTTCAGTCAGATAAAGAGCGACAGATTTAAAAATAGCAAAGTCCAAGTTATAAACAGCTTATGGATACAAGGAGAAATAAATGGA
Source organism: Legionella clemsonensis (assembly GCF_002240035.1). NCBI lineage: Bacteria > Pseudomonadati > Pseudomonadota > Gammaproteobacteria > Legionellales > Legionellaceae > Legionella > Legionella clemsonensis. Next base: position 44,565 of record NZ_CP016397.1, read on the forward strand.
AATTCAAGAGCGCGTTTTTGCTTATACCTCAGCGAAAACAATAGAACATGATGATTTAGATAAAGTATCAGGCGGCTCAGCACAGCGTACAGCGCAACGAACATTTTTAATAACAGGCGGTGGTGGCCCTATTTCGGATGTGCAACTTGACTTCAATCAAGATCATTAATGAAGTGAGCAAGGCTCTTTTATTTAAAGAGCCTTAAAGGACTAATCTATTACTCAATGAGGAAAAATGAAAGTATTAATTCCTACAGAGCCCGATGATTGCCATGCCATACTAGTAAAAATAGCCCTGGAGAAGCTGGGGCATCAGGTGCGATTACTTTTTACGGCAGATCAACCAACAAAACAAAGAAATTCAGTATTTATCACTGCTGAAAATTACCAGTGGAAAAATGCCGACAATTATCATCTTATTATGGATAATGATTATGATGTGGTATGGTGGCGACGTGCTAGAAAACCGTATTTGCCTAAAAAACTAATTCATCCCCAGGATTATAAATTTGCAGCTCGAGAGAATGCTTTATTCTTTGAGTCAATTACTTGCAACATGGCACCCACTGCGTGGTGGATTAATACAAAAGAAGCTTCCACTCGAGCCAATTCCAAGTTATTGCAGTTAAAGCTTGCAGCAGCATGTGGAATGAATATTCCCATTACATTATGCTCAAATAGCCCTCAGGATATACGACAATTTCTTTTAAAGTATGACGCTGAGGGTGTCATTTATAAACCACTTTGCTCCAATTTTTGGTTTGAAGACGAGCAAGTCAGAATTTCTTATACAACCAAGGTAAAGTTCTTGAATCTACCTAGCAATAAATTATTGCAATTAGTCCCAGGAATTTTTCAAAAGGAAGTCAAGAAAAAATACGAATTAAGAATTACTTGTTTTGGGGACTACCTTGTTGCTGCCAAACTGAATTCTCAAGTGCATCCAGATGGACAAGTCGATTGGCGAGCTATCCCTGAAGGTGCTCTGGCAGTTGAGCCCTACAAGTTATCTGCAGAGTTTGAGGAAAAAATACGTTTATTTATGCGAAAGCTTGGTATTGTTTTTGGAGCGTTTGATTTTATTGTCACGCCAGAGGACGAATACATTTTTCTGGAAGTTAACGAGCAAGGACAGTTTCTGTGGATAGAGGAGGCTAATCCAGAATTCAGAATGTTAGATATTTTTATTAACTTTCTTCTTAATAAATCACCAGAATTTATATGGGATTTTAAAAATTCCCAGCATACTATTGAGCGTTATCGAAGCCAAATGGCGGGCTTGATTGCGCAAAACAGGAATCGCCATGTTGATTTAAATTGTGCCGAAGCGTACAACGAGTAAGGATAAAATCATGATAAAAATGTTACTAGTTACTGTAAGCCTGACATTACCGTTTAATTTAATTGCTGGCAATGTCATTGATTTATATGGAGACGAGTCTGATAAAGGACAACAACTCATAAAAAAATATACTAAAAGCATTGGCGATTTAGCAGATTCCTTTGAAAAGGCACTTAAAAATAACAGTAGTCCATCTATTGAGAAAGTGACTGAACGAAAAAATAACCTGATTGAAAAAATTAAAAAGGAAGGTGATTATTTATACGTGGATTTTAGCACCGTTTATTATCCACTGAATGAAAACAAATATACCACTCTTGAGGTTATTAGAAAGGATCAGCCAGAAAGACTTCGCTTTGCTAATCCCCCAGTGCCGCCAGGACCTTTTAAGCCGAAAGATGATGTAGTCAATGAAATGATTGACTTTGAAACCAAGTCAACCACGATCGCTCTACATAGTCCGCCCAGCAATGCTCCCTGCCCTGTTTATCATTGCATTGCCGATTTTCAACATCCTGAATTGAAGCCTTATTTAGCCAAATTTAATGCTGGTGCTGTCAAACAACGGCAATTAATTATTGAGACCTTAGATTATGATCCTGACCCGCAACGTCGGGCTGCCGCTGCATTTTTAGTAGGCCATTTTTCAAACCCGCAAGAGATTCTATCGTTATTAACACCGCATGTGCATGATAAAGATAGTGGTGTTCGCAATGATGTGATACGAGTTATTGCTGCTACGATAGCTGAGGCAAAAATAACCGCCATTAACCCAAAACCATTTTTGGAGTTATTGGATTCTCCGGCTGTAACGGATAGAAATAAAGCATTAGCTGTATTACTGACTGCCTCAAAATCTGAAAATTTAAAACAACTGATTAAGCAACAGGGAGGAAAGAATCTTTTAGCCCTTTTAAAATTAAAACAACTTAATAATCATGATATTGCTTATCGTATTTTGAAAGAGATAAGTGGTAAAAGTTATGGTGAAACGGATTTTGCGGCTTGGAAAAATTGGTTAGAAACGAAAGCGGGCTAATTCGGTTAATTTGTTATTCAGGAAGAAAAGTAATAAAACGCTGGCCAATAAAATGGAATTGATTGCCAGCAAAACGAGGAAATATTATGGAAAAAAGTAAAGAGCGAGTCCTGGCTTATGGGTTGGCAACAGAAATTGCTGAGCAAGACATGCAAAGCGTTTCTGGAGGGAGTAGCAACCTAACCCATTACAGCACGAAATATTACACCAGTAAAAAGGCAGGGGGTGATGTAGAGTTTGACGACGACTGGGATTAATCACGCGATGGATGGTTTGATTCTGAGCTTCCCCCTCAGAATTAAACCACGGATAAAATAGCAAGAGACAGAAATGAACGTTTTAATAGTAACAGAACCAGAAGATTTACATGCCCAACTTGTAAAATTGGCACTTCATGACAGAGATCACGCTTGCACCTTATGGTATATCGCGGATATGCCAACAAAGCAAATGAATAGTATTTATTGCTCAAATGAGCGTTACACTTGGCTATCCAAAAGCAGCCTCAATGAAGTTGAAATCGCCGCTGATAAATTTGATATTGTATGGTGGCGAAGAGTGAAGAGGCCCTTTGTGCCCTTCAACGTCCATAAGAATGATTTTGATTTTATAAAAAAAGAAAATAACTACTTTTGCGGGGCCATCCCTCTTTCTATTGTTAAAGGCCCCTGGTGGATAAATCCCTATGAGTCGATTAACTATGCGAGCTCTAAACCCTATCAGTTGAAACTGGCATCGGCTTCAGGGTTTAAAATACCGTCCACTTTAATATCAAATTCCCCCGAACATATAAAAGCGTTCATTGCAGCAAATAAAAAAAATGAGGTGATTTACAAAAGTTTTTGCTCCCACCACTGGTATGAAAATGAGCGATTAAAGTTATCGTATACCCAAAGTGTTACTTTAGAACAACTTCCTTCCGATCCGGTCTTGCAGATGACTCCGGGAATGTTTCAGGAGAAATTAAAAAAGAAATATGAGCTAAGAGTAACTGCTTTTGGTGATTATCTGGTGGCTGTAAAAATTAATTCCCAAGGGCATCCGAAGGGATTAGCGGACTGGCGAGTTATTCCGCCACTTGAGCTAAAGATTGAGCCTTATTCCTTGTCCTCCGAAGTGAGCAACATGATTCGTATCTTTATGAAAAATCTTGGAATTGTTTTTGGTTGTTTTGATTTTGTAGTGACTCCGGAGGATGAGATTTATTTTTTGGAGGTTAATCAGCAAGGTCAATTTTTGTGGATAGAAGAGCTTTTGCCTGAAATGAAAATGTTAAATACATTTGTAAGTTTTCTTTTGCAAAAAAAACGCTCATTTAACGGGGATAATGCCGTTGAAGTATTTTCTTTAAAAGATTATGAATCCAGGGCATTTCAAATTATTGAGCAAAATAGAATTCATCATATTTGTCTTAATGCCATTAAAAAGCCGGAGCTGGCAATATAACTATGCCTGAGACGCTGCCGCTAAATTAATGGATTTTTGTCGGCGCTGCTCATTCCTCTTTAAGACGGATAAGCAATTGAGTTTCTGTATGAAAGAAGAAGTTTTTTTTCGCCCCGAAGTGCTTCAGCATAAAAAAGAAAAGATATATGGGTCAATCTATATTAATACGCCGCCAGGTTATACGTTTCTAACCATAGGTTTTTCTTTGTTTATTTTTTTAATTATTTTATTTCTAATTTTTGCTGAATTTTCGGAAAAATTTATTGTTTCTGGATATGTAAACTCAACCAAGGCATTTGTGCGTGTCTATCCTAAAATGAATGGGATTATTGCTGAAAGCTACATTCATCAAGGTGAAAGAATAGCCAAGAATAGTAATTTATTTCTTATTGATACGTCTTTTAAAAGCAACGAACAGAATATGGCTGCCCAATTGGAAAAAAGACGTAAACTCATTGAAAAAGAAATTGCACAAAAAAGCAAAAATCTTGCTGCCATGAGACAGTTATTACAGAAAAACTATTTATCGCAGGCTGAATATAACCAAAAACAAGAAGAACTGTACGAGCTTAAAAATAAAGAAAGCCTTCTTGAAATGGATAGAATTAATTATCAGCAGAGCCGCTCCTTTATAATCCATGCTCCTATAGAAGGTATTATTTCCAGTGTGCTTTACAAAGAGGGACAATACATTACTAGCTCCAAGTTACTATTAACTATTATTCCTACTGATGCTGAATTAATAGCAGAATTATTTATTCCCGCCAGAAAAGCCGGTTTTCTTGATACCAATAGTAAAGTTTTAATTCGCTATGATGCTTACCCTTATCAACGTTTTGGAACTTATTCAGCAACGATTAAAGAGATTAGTCAAAACATCATGACAGATGAGGAGGAGGAAAAACCCATTCGTATAGGAGAGCCTTATTATAAGGTTATTGCCAGTCTGGAAAGACAACATGTCATGGTGTATGGGAAAGAGAAGAAAATTCAGCATGGTATGACCATATCAGCCGTAGTTGTAGGCTCAAAAAGAAAGTTATGGCAATGGATTTTAGATCCTTTGTACAGTTATTATGGGAAATTATTTACATGAGTTACGCGGCAACCCTTCAATTTAAAAAAGGCAGTCAATTACCAGTTATTCTCCAGGATGAAGTGGCTGAGTGTGGACATGCCTGTGTGGCAATGATTAGCAATTTTTGGGGGCATGAACTTGATTTACGTGCTGTCAGACGTATAAGCAGACCTTCGCAGCGTGGTGTAACGCTACTTACTCTGAAAGAGATGTTTGAAAATTTAGGCTTTATGACCAGGCCACTGCGGGTATCTTTGGAAGAGTTGCACCAGGTCAAAACACCCGCGGTCATTCATTGGAATATGAATCATTTTGTCGTTCTGAAAAAAGTAAACAAACATTCTATCATAATTCATGACCCAGCAATTGGACTTAAGCACTGCAGCATGGAGGAGGCAGGTAAAGCATTTACCGGTATTGTGCTTGAAGTTGAAAAATCAGACAATTTTCAAAAAATTAGAGACCGTAGTAAACTAAGTTTATATGATTTGGTGCAAAATGTTTATGGAATTAACCAATCGCTCCTATTATTAATTTTACTTTCTCTTTCGATTGAAGTTTTACACTTATTAAATCCACTGTTTATCCAATATGTTACTGATGATGTCATCGGTTCTAGTGATATTAATAATCTCTACATTATTGCGTCTGCATTCATTCTTTTAATTTTAATTCAGGTTTTTACTGAATATATTCGTGGTCATTTAATAATTTATTTAACAAACAATCTGACGGAAAAATTTTCTGCAAATGTCGTCAATCATATTTTAAAATTGCCACTTGATTTTTTTGAAAAAAGACATAAAGGCGATATTCAGTCAAAGTTTCATTCGATTGATCAAATTCAAAGGAAAGTCAGTACGGATTTCGTCAATGCTGTGCTTGACGGATTGATGTTAATTATTAATCTGCTAGTGATATTGCTTTATAGCTATCTATTAACTTCAGTGGTTCTATTCTCGCTGTCTCTTTGCTTGATTATTCGCTATTTGTTTTATTATTCTTTACGCAAAGAAACAGAGGCCTCTATTGTACAACATGCAAAATCAGCTTCTGTATTTCTGGAGACGCTGCAAGCAATTATTCCAATAAAATCATTTGCAAAAGAGCGAGTACGATTTCATACCTGGCGCAATAGCTATGTCAATTCACTGAATGCAGATATAAAAATAGCTAAAATTCATGTAATTTATCATTGTGTAAATCAGTTATTGTTTCACTTGGAGCCGATTCTTGTTATTTGCGTAGGCTCTTCATTGGTTTTGCATAATCAATTTTCCGCAGGAATGTTAATAGCCTTTCTTGCCTATCGTCAATCATTCGTAAATAAAGCTACTTCATTGATGCAAAATTTAATTGATTACAAATTAATTTCCATCCAGTTAAATCGATTAAGTGATATTTTATTTCAGGAGTATGAAGAAGTCCGCTCAGGCTCGGGAAATGCAGAGCAAATGAAAGGTGCCTTATGTTTAAAAAAGGTTAATTTTAAGTATGATGCCCATGGTAAAACTATTTTGCAGGATATTAATATTAATATAAAAGCAGGAGAAAAGGTAGCTATAATCGGACCTTCCGGGTGTGGTAAATCAACGTTATTGAAGGTGATGATGGGGCTATTGCACAAAACCAGCGGTGAGATTTATGTCGATGGGATACCTCTTGATGATTTTGGATTAAAAAATTACCGTGAGTTAACGGCTTCAGTAATGCAAGATGACTCACTGCTCACAGGCTCTATTCTTGATAACATTTCTTTTTTTAGTGAAGAAATGCATCTTGAAGACATTTATGCTGCTGCAAAGTTAGCCTGCATCCACGAGGAGATTTTAAAATTACCCATGGGTTATGAGACCCTGGTGGGTGATATGGGGTCTACTTTATCTGGAGGCCAGAAGCAACGTATTTTATTAGCCAGAGCCTTGTATAAAAAGCCAAAAATATTGTTCATGGATGAAGCAACCAGCCATTTGGATGTAACGAATGAAAAAAATATTAATTATACTTTACGGACATTGGAAATTACCCAAATTGTCATTGCTCATCGAATTGAAACAATTCAAATGGCAGACAGAATTATTGATCTTAACCAGATTAATGTGTTGCCGGAGTAATTAAATATTATTTAACTTGTTTTAAGCATGCTTCCTCGATATTTTAGGCCTTGGCCCAGGATTATTTTCAATATTTAGCCAAGGCCTCGGCCTTATATATTAGTGTTAGTAAAGCGCTAAAGTCATGAACTCAAACCAATCACTTATCAAGAATAACTCAAGTATTGATTTGGCACCGGCTGTAATTGATCAAATATTTCTACAACTTTGTTACCTTTTTCAACCGTGCTTACTACGCGTTCTTCATTCGATTGTTGAGATGAGGTTTCCATTATAAAATCCCTTCCCTGATGCTCCATGCTAGTACAAAGCCAGACTTTATTAGAAAAAACAAAATTTAGTGAATAATCCTCGACTGCTGAGTAAATCCGAATTTCTACGTGTTCCGGATCTATAGTGGCAGGCTCAAAATTGACGCTTACAGAAACAATTCCGTCTTCTAAATTTTCGCCCGTGACCACAAATTCTTGTGCTTCACCTGCAGTTAAGTTATGGTCTTTCAATACTGAAAAAATGGGGGTTGGCAAATTTCGTAAGAGTTGTCGTTCCAGGGTAGATAAATTGGGGGTGAATAATCTCATAGGTGTACTCCAAAAGGGGTTAACGAACTTCAATTATATAAATTTTGTACAATTTGAACAAAATATAATTTGGAATGCTGTTATGCTTATTGGGAATACCTGTAATAATAGAGAGCAATTAATGGCGTTATCTTGCGCAGATTACCGTTATCCTGAGCAAGTAAGGATCCCAGCAGATAAACTCCCGCTCTTTACTTACAATTCTTCGCTTTGCTCAGGATAACGCCTTATTGTTATAATTTTAGATTAGTATGATTTTATCCTGCTGCCGTTGCTTATCCAAGTTGATTACTTTATAATCCGCGCGTTGAAAGATGGGTGAATTTTGTGAAAGATAAGCGTGGCGTCAGTGGTGTTAAGCGTTTATTGGTAGCACAGCTAGCTATTTGTATAGTGATAGCTCTGATTTTGCTACTGATTTGGGGAAGTAGGGAAGCGCTGTCAGCACTCCTTGGAGGATTTGTTGTTATAATTCCTACAGCACTTTTTGCAAGAAAACTTTTTCGCTACCAGGGAGCCCGAGCTGCAAGACAAATTGTCAAAAGTTTCTATGTTGGTGAAGCTTTAAAAATTGTTGCGACCATTGTCTTATTTACTTTCGTATTTATGTCATTCAAAATAGCCCCTCTTGCGTTTTTCTTAACCTACATTGTGGTGTTAATGAGCCATTGGTTCGCACCCTTGTTTTTTGTTAACAAACTAAAATAGGCCGAAAAGTGACTGAAATGATATCAAGCACAGACTATATCAAACATCACCTAACCTACCTAACCTTTGACGTCAAAACTATGAGTTTGGGCACAGGTGGGTTTTGGACATTAAATCTGGATACTCTCTTTTTCTCTGTCGTTACGGGTATTATCGTTTTGGCGCTTTTGTATTTCGGTGCTCGCAGGGTCACTACCGGAATTCCTGGGAAATTACAGAATTTCGCGGAGATTATGCTGGAATTTGCCGATAATCAGGTAAAAGATTGCTTCCATGGTAAGAATAAATTAATAGGCCCTCTGGCATTAACTATTTTCGTTTGGGTTTTTCTCATGAACTTCATGGATATTGTGCCTGTTGATGTTTTACCGTTAGCAGCACAGTCTTTAGGAATTCATTATCTCAAAGTAGTGCCAACGAACGATTTAAATTTAACATTCGCGTTATCGCTATCTGTTTTTATTTTAATTCTTTTTTACAGTATCAAGATTAAGGGTATAAAAGGGTTCACTAAAGAATTAGCACTACAGCCTTTTAATCATTGGGCCTTTATTCCTTTTAATTTACTATTAGAGCTAGTGGGCTTGATTGCAAAGCCAATCTCACTGGCACTTCGTTTGTTTGGAAATCTTTATGCTGGCGAATTAATTTTTATTCTGATAGCCTTGCTAACCTTAAATGCAACAGTATCCTCAGTAGCAACTACTGCGACCTTAGGAGCTGCGCAATTTTTACTGGCGCTGGCATGGTCTATATTTCATATTTTGGTTATCACGTTGCAAGCGTTTATTTTTATGGTGTTGACTATTGTTTATCTTAGTCTGGCTCATGAAGATCATTAATTTTAATTTAAACATTGTCCATTAAGGGGATTTATATGCAAGCTGCAAATTTAATAGCACAAGTTCAAGGTATGACTGTTATCGCAGTCGCACTGTTGATTGGTTTGGGTGCTTTAGGTACCGCAATCGGTTTCGGTTTGTTAGGTGGAAAGTTTCTTGAAGGTTCTGCTCGTCAGCCAGAAATGGTTCCTATGCTGCAAGTAAAAATGTTTATTGTTGCTGGTCTTCTTGATGCGGTAACCATGATCGGTGTAGGTATTGCATTGTTCTTTACGTTTGCTAACCCTTTCCTAAGTAACTTAGGTTCTTGATAACACCTAATGGGGCGGGCAACGCCCCCCGAATGTTACAGGAGAAATGACCTTGGATATTAATCTAACATTAATTGTACAAATGCTTGTCTTTGCTGTATTTGTCTGGTTTACCATGAAATTTGTTTGGCCGCCTTTGGCTAAGGCAATGGAAGAACGCCAAGACAAGATTGCTGATGGTTTGGCATCTGCAGAACGTGGACGTAAAGAATTAGAACTGGCTCAGCATCGTGTGAAGGATGAACTGAAACAAGCTAAAGCACAGGCTTCTGATATTATCGAAAAAGCCACTCGTCGTGCAGCACAGATGATTGAAGAAGCAAAAGAAGACGCGAAGCTGGAAGCACAAAAGCAAGCTAAAATTGCTCATGAGCAGTTACAGCAAGAATTTAATCGTGCTCGTGATAACCTGCGTAAAGAGGTTGCTCAACTAGCCGTGGCCGGTGCGCAAAAGATTCTTATGCGTGAAATCGATGAGAAGGCAAACAGTGAACTACTGGATAGTCTAATTAAAGAGATTTGATATGGCAGATACAATAACCATTGCCAGACCTTATGCAAAAGCTCTATTTGAATACGCTCTGGCTGTTAACAAGCTTAGTAAATGGTCTGAAATTTTACAGGTTTTGGCTGTGTCAGTAATGAATGAGGCTGCAATTCAATTTATAACCAATCCTGAGACCACAGAAGAGCAACACCAAGAATTGTTAATGACGCCTTTTGTCAACTCCACAAATAATGAGCTAAAGGCTATTGAAAACCTGGTTTCTTTATTGGCGAGTAATAAGCGGCTTCTACTTCTTCCTGATATAAAGGTATTGTTTGAGGCGCTACGTGCCGAACAGGAAAAAACACTTATTGTTAAGGTTCGCAGTTTTTATGAACTGTCTGAAGCACAAAAAGAGCAACTTAAACAATCATTACGCCAGCGTTTAAAGCGTGAGGTGACGCTTGAAGTAAATATTGACAAATCATTGCTGGGCGGCGCGGTTATTCAGGCTGGTGATTTGGTAATTGATGGTTCGGTGCAAGAGCAGTTAAAAAGACTGGGTGCCCGATTGGCCGCATAATAGAGAGGATAGATTTCATGTCAGAACAAATAGCATTAAACCCATCTGAAATCAGTGAATTAATCAGAAGTAAAATTGAACAATTTAACGTTGTTTCTGAAGCCAAAAATGAAGGAACAATTGTCAGTCTTAAAGATGGTATCGTTCGTCTTCATGGTTTAGCGGATGCCATGCAAGGAGAGATGATCGAGTTTCCCGGCGGTATCTATGGCTTGGCATTAAACCTGGAGCGAGATTCCGTTGGTGCTGTAATTCTGGGTGATTACTCTGAGTTGTCTGAAGGGGACAAAGGTAAATGTACAGGTCGTATTCTTGAAGTTCCTGTTGGTAAAAGCCTTTTAGGTCGCGTTGTTGATGCCCTGGGTAACCCAATTGATGGCAAAGGCCCTATTAATGCCGAAAAAATGTCGCCTATCGAAAAAGTAGCCCCAGGTGTTATTTCTCGTCAATCAGTAGACCAGCCTGTACAAACTGGGTTAAAGGCAATTGATGCAATGACACCAGTGGGTCGTGGTCAGCGGGAGTTAATTATTGGTGATCGTCAAACCGGTAAATCAGCAATTGCTATTGACGCTATTATTAACCAAAAAGGTACTGGCGTTAAATGTATCTATGTGGCAGTAGGTCAGAAAGCGTCTTCTGTTGCTGCAATTGTGCGCAAACTTGAAGAACATGGCGCAATGGAGCATACCATTGTGGTGGTGGCTGGTGCCTCTGATTCAGCGGCGCTGCAATTTATTGCTCCCTATTCAGGCTGCGCAATGGGCGAATACTTCATGGAACGCGGTGAAGATGCTCTTATTGTTTATGATGATTTGACCAAACAAGCTTGGGCTTATCGTCAGATTTCATTGCTATTGCGTCGCCCACCAGGACGTGAAGCTTACCCTGGAGACATTTTCTATTTACATTCTCGTTTATTGGAGCGTGCAGCAAGAATTAATGCACAAGAGGTTGAGAAATTAACAAATGGCGAGGTGACTGGTAAAACCGGTTCACTCACTGCCTTGCCAATTATTGAAACGCAGGCAGGTGACGTTTCTGCGTTCGTACCAACAAACGTAATCTCCATTACCGATGGTCAGATTTTCCTTGATGTTGACTTGTTCAACTCAGGTGTTCGTCCTGCGATTAACTCTGGCTTATCCGTTTCACGTGTGGGTGGCGCTGCACAAACTAAGATTATGAAGAAGCTGGGCGGTGGTACTCGTCTTGCACTGGCACAGTATCGTGAATTGGAAGCTTTTTCTCAGTTTGCCTCAGATCTTGATGATGCAACACGCAAACAGTTGGAGCGAGGACAACGTATTACTGAGTTGATGAAACAAAAGCAATATTCCCCGCTGTCTGTGGCTGAAATGGCTGTTTCACTTTTTGTCGTAGAAAAAGGTTTCCTGGATGACATTCCCGTTTCAGAAGTCACTGCGTTTGAAGCCGCCTTGCATGGCTATATGCGAGCTTCTCATGCAGCCTTGTTGAAAAAAATTAATGAAACAGGTGCTTATGATAATGACATCGAAGCTCAGTTAAAGAGCGCGGTAGAAGAGTTTAAGCGCACTGGTAGTTGGTAACAAGCCGCCGACTTAATGGCGGCCAAGCGATTATAGTGATTGCTGTTTAGTAATCTGTCTTAATTAAAGGCGAAGCAAGATATGGCTGGAGCGAAAGAGATCCGTTCAAAAATTGCGAGTATAAAAAACACGCAAAAAATAACTCGAGCAATGGAAATGGTTGCCGCAAGCAAAATGCGTAAAACGCAAGACAGAATGCGTGCATCCAAACCTTATGCAACAAAAATTTATGATGTGGTTAAACATATAGCTCGAGCTACCTCTGAATACCATCATCCCTTCATGATCCAACGAGATGCTAAAAGGGTGGGTATGATTGTTGTAACTTCCGACCGTGGATTGTGCGGTGGCTTGAATGCCAATTTATTGCGAGAAACAATTCGTATAATGCGTCAATGGCAACATGAAGGGAAAGAAGTTGATCTGTGCGTTATTGGTCGCAAAGGGCAGGCTTTTTTTAGACGTGTTGGAGGTCATGTAACCGCTGCTGTTGATCAGCTCGGCGACAAACCGGGTATTAAGGATTTAATTGGTGTTGTAAAGGTAATGATAGATGCATTTTACGACGGTACGATTGATGCCTTGCATATTGTGTACAATGAATTTATTAACACAATGACTCAACGACCAACGGTCAAGCAATTATTACCGCTGCCAATTTCTGATGACGATAAGAAAGATCTTGGCCATCATTGGGATTATATCTATGAGCCTGATGCCAAAGAGCTGCTGGATGGATTATTGGAGCGATACATAGAACTGCAAACCTATCAGGGCGTTGTGGAGAATATTGCATGCGAGCAAGCTGCAAAAATGATTGCAATGAAAAGTGCTACTGATAATGCAGGTGAATTAATTAAAGAATTTCAATTGGCTTATAACAAAGCCCGACAAGCTGCTATTACACAAGAGTTGGCAGAAATTGTCGGTGGTGCAGCCGCTTTATAAGAGGGTATATTATGAGTAGTCTAGGAACAGTAGTTGAAGTTATTGGTGCGGTTGTAGACGTTGAGTTTCCCCGCGATAACGTTCCCAAAGTTAATGACGCGCTTCAGCTTGTTGAAGGAGACTTAGTCTTTGAAGTCCAACAACAGTTGGGAGACGGCGTTGTCCGAACCATTGCGATGGGTACAACCGATGGTTTAAAGCGCGGTGTCAAAGCTGAAAACACTGGCAAGCCTATCCAAGTTCCTGTAGGTAAAAAAACCCTGGGTCGTATTATGGATGTTTTGGGGCGTCCAGTGGATGATGCTGGTCCTATTGATGCAGATGAGACGTGGGCTATTCACCGTCAAGCTCCAAGCTATGAAGAACAAGCTGGAAGTCAGGAGTTGCTGGAAACTGGTATTAAAGTCATTGACTTACTCTGTCCATTTGCGAAGGGTGGTAAGGTTGGTCTCTTCGGTGGTGCCGGTGTAGGTAAAACCGTTAACATGATGGAATTGATTCGTAATATTGCTATCGAACATAGCGGTTACTCTGTATTTGCGGGTGTGGGAGAACGTACTCGTGAAGGTAACGACTTCTATCATGAAATGAAAGATTCTAATGTACTTGATAAAGTATCTCTCGTGTACGGACAAATGAACGAGCCACCTGGAAACCGTCTGCGTGTGGCATTGACTGGTCTTACTATGGCAGAGAAGTTCCGCGATGAAGGCCGTGACGTATTATTATTTATTGACAATATTTACCGTTATACTTTGGCCGGAGTTGAAGTGTCAGCTCTGTTGGGTCGCATGCCGTCTGCGGTAGGTTATCAACCGACATTGGCTGAAGAAATGGGTATGCTGCAAGAGCGTATTACCTCTACCAAAACCGGTTCTATTACCTCTATTCAGGCAGTCTATGTCCCTGCGGATGACTTAACAGATCCGTCACCTGCAACCACCTTTGCTCACTTGGATGCAACAGTAGTGCTTTCTCGTCAAATTGCTGAGTTAGGTATTTATCCAGCAGTAGATCCTTTGGATTCAACTTCTCGACAATTAGATCCGCTTATTGTTGGTCAAGAACACTACGATACAGCGCGTCGTGTACAGCAAACACTGCAACGTTACAAGGAATTAAAAGATATTATCGCTATTCTCGGTATGGATGAATTGTCTGAAGAGGACAAGCGAGTGGTATCTCGTGCTCGTAAGATCCAACGCTTCCTGTCTCAGCCATTTTTCGTTGCTGAAGTATTCACCGGTTCGCCAGGTAAGTACGTTTCATTAAAAGACACCATCAAGGGATTCCAGGGAATTCTTGCGGGTGAATATGATGATTTACCTGAGCAGGCATTTTATATGGTTGGTAGCATCGAGGAAGCTGTTGCTAAAGCTAAAACCTTATGAGGCAAACAGACATGGCAATAACAACGCACTTAGATATCGTCAGTGCTGAGCAGGAAATTTTCTCCGGTGTCGTCGAAATGGTCGTCGCCACTGGAGAGCTTGGGGAAATTGGAATTGTACCTGGACATGCGCCTTTGTTAACTCTTTTAAAGCCTGGGGAGATTCGCGTAACGTTACCAGGTGGTGCTCAAGAAGTTTATTATGTTTCGGGTGGAATGCTGGAAGTGCAGCCTTACTACGTCACTGTCTTGGCAGATGCTGTTGAGCGAGCTGAGGAAATTGATGAAGCTGCAGCTTTGGCTGCTAAAGCACGCGCTGAAGAAGCAATAGCCAGCAAAGGTGCGGATTTGGATTACTCAAAAGCCGCGGCTGAACTGGCAAGAGCTGTTGCCCAAATTCGTGCAATTCAAAAAATTCGTAAGCACGTTAAGTAAACCACAACTGAACTGCTCGTCAGACAGTTCAGTTATTCTCTAGTAACAAGAAGTATTTTTCGAATACCTTTCTGCGTGGATATTCTTATCCTATTATGACCTATTGTATTTTCCGCAGAAAGAGACATAATTTATCACGAATATTTATTTTGCACAGACTGTGAATAACTTTATAATTTCATTGGTAACTATTTTCCCTTTCTGATAACTACATGATTGAATATAAAAAAATTTAAAAAGAAAAACTTTTTACATTCAGTGCATGTGGATAACTTTGTGAATTTTATGAGAAGATGCAGTGAATAAATCGCTGCCATTCGCATCTTTACAGGCTTTATGCTAGATTATTCACATTAGCCAGGGTAAACGCATCTAATAAGGTATAGCCAATCACAATGTCCATGTTCCCCGCTTTAAGTGCGGTACGTAGATAGAGATGGATAAATTTGTGAGGAGCTCAGGCATAAAGCACGGCAAATAGACAAAGCAATCTGAGCTTATTTAGCCGTATTATTCTGCACATAGAGCCTTAAAGCAAGAAAGTTTGTTGGCTAATATTTTGCAAATAATTGTAATTTGCCCTTATTAACCCAATTTGCATTATCGCAAATTCAGCATGAATCATAAGACTTATGAACCAGCTTATCGAACGCAAACCATTAACTGAGTTTACTGAAAAAGCTTATCTTGATTATTCAATGTATGTCATTCTTGATAGAGCTTTGCCCCACATAGCCGATGGCTTAAAACCAGTGCAACGCCGCATTGTTTACGCGATGTCTGAGTTAGGACTAAAAGCAACGGCCAAGTATAAAAAATCAGCTAGAACGGTAGGGGATGTATTGGGTAAATTTCATCCTCACGGTGATTCTGCCTGCTATGAAGCCATGGTACTTATGGCGCAACCGTTTTCTTACCGCTATCCTTTTGTAGATGGCCAAGGAAATTGGGGATCTCCTGATGATCCGAAATCATTCGCCGCAATGCGCTATACAGAAGCTCGTCTATCTCCCTATGCCGAAGTAATGTTATCAGAATTACAACAAGGTACGGTTGACTGGGTGGATAATTTTGATGGGACTTTACAAGAACCAGCATTATTGCCAGCACGTTTACCCAATGTCTTACTTAATGGTGCAACAGGAATTGCAGTAGGAATGGCCTCCGACATATTACCACATAATTTAACGGAAATTGCTGACGCCTGTGTTTATTTATTAGACAACCCAAATGCTAGTCTGGACGACATATGCACTTATGTAAAAGGCCCGGATTTTCCTACGGAAGCCGAAATTATTACCCCAAGTCATGCCCTTCGCACAATGTATGAAACAGGAAACGGTTCAGTTAAAATGCGTGCCGTTTACCGTCAGGAAAAGCACGATATTGTAATTACAGCGCTTCCCTATCAAGTTTCTGGGGCAAAAGTTATTGAACAAATTGCACTACAGATGCAACAGAAAAAATTACCCATGATAGAAGATTTACGTGATGAATCAGATCATGAGCATCCTACTCGTCTCGTCATTGTTCCTAAATCAGCTCGAGTCGATATTGATGGAGTCATGTCTCATTTGTTTGCCACCACTGATTTAGAACGCAGCTATCGGGTCAACTTTAATATGGTTGGTTTAGATGGCAAACCGCGAGTGAAAGGATTAGTTACCATTCTGCAAGAGTGGTTAAGCTATCGTTTGTTGACCGTTAAAAAGCGTTTGCAATATCGTCTGGAAAAAATTCTGGATCGCATTCATGTTTTAGAAGGGTTGATCATTGCTTTTCTTAATATAGATGAAGTCATTGCTATTATTCGAGAACAGGAGAATCCTAAAGAAGGATTAATGGAGCATTTTAAACTCAGCGAAAGACAAGCCGAAGCTATTCTTGAGATGAAATTGCGACATTTAGCCCGGCTTGAAGAAATTCGGCTGCGAGCAGAGTTGGATGAATTAAGTAAAGAGCGTGATTCTTTACAGGCCATTTTGGCCAGCGAGAAGCGGTTAAGAACATTAGTAAAAAATGAAATTACTGCCGATAAAAAGCAATTTGGTGATGCTAGACGCTCACCTTTAGTAGAACGTCAGGATTCGCAAGCATTAAAAGAAGAAGATTTTCTACCCAATGAGCCTATCACGGTAGTGTTATCGCAAAAAGGTTGGGTTAGGGCTGCAAAAGGCTATGATATAAACGGCCGCGAATTAAACTTTAAAGCCGGGGATGATTTTAAAGCCCAAACCAATGCCAGGAGTAATCAGCAAGTACTGTTTTTTGATAGCGAAGGCAAGGTCTACACCCTGCCGGGCTACACATTACCTTCTGCCCGAGGACAAGGTGAGCCACTCACAGGAAAATTAAATCCTTCTGACGGAATGTTATTTGAAGCACTTATTGGAGGTGATGCGGAAGATTGGGTCGTATTGGCAAGTGATGCCGGTTATGGTTTTATTACGCAGTTAAAAGAGTTATATGTGAAAAATCGTAATGGTAAGGCATGCATTAAATTACCTGAAAATAGTCGTGTTTTACCTCCGCGCTTAATTAGCAATAAAGACGCACAGTATATTGCTTGTGTAACGAATGTAGGGCGTTTGCTTCTCTTCCGTGCCAGTGAGCTTCCTCAGCTTAGTCGTGGGAAAGGAAATAAATTAATTAATATTCCCACCTCCAAAGCTATTCAACGTGAGGAATTTGTCGTTGACTTACAGATATTGTTTTTGGAGGATGCACTGACCGTTCATGCAGGTAAACGACATTTCACCTTAAAAGCTGCTGATTTTGAACATTATCAGGGTGAGCGTGGTCGCCGAGGAAATCGCCTGCCGCGTGGTTTACAAAATGTCACCGCATTACAAATTACTGCAGCAGCTACCGAAAAATAACATGAAATTATCTGCCAGAACATTACGCCTTATTTTAAACTGCTACCCTCCGTTCTGGGGGGCTGGTATTAAAGTAGAAACAATCAGCAGCAATTTCTCCTTTGCAAGAGTATCAATGGCATTCCGTTGGTATAACAAAAACTACATGAGAACGCAGTTTGGGGGCAGCTTGTACTCCATGACCGATCCTTTTTTTGCGCTAATGTTAATCCAACGTTTAGGTTCTGAATTTGTGGTTTGGGATAAGCATGGTGAAATTAATTATATTAAACCAGGTGAAAGCCGGGTTTATGCCGATTTTATTCTCGAGGACGAGCAGTTGGAGCATATAAAAACAGCCACCGTAGAAAAAGGCAAATTCCTTCCTGTCTTTCATACTGAAATTTATGATGAAAAAAAACAGACCATTGCGACAGTAAAGAAAACACTTTATGTCAAACGAGTAGCAAAACACTAACGATTTGGAAGGTTTCCCGTGAAACAATGAAAATATCATGCTTTTATTAAAGTAATGCTTCTAGGTAGTAATCAAGCTGAACTTAAAAACTTTGGGTAATATCTATTGATTATTTTCATTGGAACAATTCGGCATGGAGTCTGAATTTAACTGTCTAGAGAATATCCCAAAGTTAGAATAGAGCAGGGCTTTGGCAGCTAAAGAGTCTTGATGATAAAAATCATTGTAATTAGCAATGTAAGAAGCAGGTGGATGAATATTATAATAAGCCAAACGCTCTTTAATAAGCTTATCGGTTGTTGTTGTTTTTTATCTCCCATAATAGGAATTGAGCCATTTGGGAACCTGGTGTTGATGGAGATTTAGCTGCAGCTTGTAAATAAAAGGGTAATGGCATCTTGCAGACGTTTTTCAAGATAAAGAAAATGTTTTCTTTCAGCATAATTTTCTATCTCTCCTTGTAATAGTAAGCCGCAAGCCAAAAGACTTAGCTCTGTATTCTTTTTCTCTAATATATCAATAAGGTGACCAAGCCAAATTGCATCAATTTCAAAGGGGAGACGTATTTTTAAAATTAAACCGCTTTTCCAATGGTTCGGTCAGTAGTTTGGTTAATTGTGAAAGTAATTCTTGAGCACCGAAGCCAGGGGTATAAATACCTGTATGAATACATATTTGTTGATAACGTTGTTCCATTTTTAGTATGTCGAGATTGTTTTTTAATCCCCATTTCAAAATTTGTTGATAGCTAAAAGTTTGTTGCTAATTTTTAAATGGCATCTGCAGCCATAAAATGGCGATGAAAATTAAAATTATAAGAATTGGCAGGATAATGAGTTCTGCCCTTTACATTCGGAAAGTTATCGATGTCGGTTGTTTTTAAGCTAAAATCTCTATTAATATCCTGATCAAGCCAATCCTTACCTAAGGAAAAAACAAACCATCTGGTAATGCGATAGCCTCTTTTTTGATGATTAATTAAACCCATCAGACTGACATGCTGCGGACAAGCATCATCATTTTCACTGATTACCTCAGCCACTAATTTTTCGGCAAAACTGTGAGATAACAAGGTTTCTACGCTAGGACAAACTATTTCTTTTTCTTGATAATCGGCAGGTGCTTGGCTGCTGTATGGCAGCATCGGTTTGAAATTTGGTGGATCAATTGAAACTGTACCTTGAATATTACTTTTGTCATCAAGAACAATATACTCTTCCGAAACACTCTCTCCTAATACCCTGCGCATGCGAACGCTGTATGCCACGACAAATATTGCGGATAAAGATGAGTAAGTTTGATTAATTGGTCGATATACACCAGTTTTTTGCGTGTTATCCGTGTCAATAAATCTAACAATAATCGAATCATGATGCGTGGAATGTTTAATTCTTAATTGGCTACTGTATAAAATCTTCACTGGCAGGTGTAATTTTAATAAAATTAATTGGCAATTATAGACCAATCGATACAAATCAATACATTATAATTGATGCAAATTTAATTGTTTCTCTTCATCAAAATTTGTTATAAGCAAGGTGGCGGCAGTATAAAGTAATAAGATGATCACAAAAACAATAAAATGATATAATTTCGATTTTAACAGTTATCGCCCGGTGCCGTGAACAACATTTCTTGTGAAGTGAAAAGGAGGCTAATTGGGTGCCAAAAGAGTTTGAATGCGGCAAATAGTGAGTTCTATTTAACGAACATAAAATATTTTGGCGCCAATTTAGTCCCCGTTGCCACCAATTAATTTGTTCACGGAAATGAGGGTGGTTAACATTTAGACTTAAATTTCTTTTTAAAACTCTGGAATTGGCAACTTAGATGAAGCAACGAGCTCTCTTTCTTGTGTTAGCGTTTATTTTTTTTGAATGGTTAGATTTCAGCCTTTATCTTTATTTGGCGAAATCTGTTTTTGCAAAAGAGTTTTTCCCTGCCTCGAATTACAGTTTAATATTATCGTTTACCTTATTTGCCGCTGCCTATTTTGCACGTCCCTTAGGTGGATGGTTTTTTGGTCGCGCAGCGGACCTAAATGGACGTCGTCATCCTATGCTTCTTTCTGCTGCTTTAATGGGAATAGCGACATTAGGAATTTGCATTCTGCCAAATTATCAGCAGATTGGATTAGCTGCAACTTGGGGATTATTATTACTACGCATTGCACAAGCATTAGCTTTAGGCGGGGAAATTAATACCTCAGCGATGTTTTTGGTGGAGCATCACCCAACCAAGCCCCTCATCGCCGGTGGGTTGGTGGCAGTCAGCAGTGCTTTAGGCATGTTTGTGGGCGGCTCTTTAGCAAGTCTCTTGCAACTAATCAATTTTGAACAGGCGTGGCGCGTCGTTTTTGCAATCGTTGGTCTATTGTCTTTATGGATTTGTCGCTTACGAAAACAATTGACAGAATCCCCTGAATTTCAAAAAAATTATGCTAAGGAAATTTATCCGTGGAGACCTTATTGGCAAGGATTGGTTAATATTGCTGCCATGGGAGTTTTTGTTAGTGTGATGGTTTATATTTGTAATGTTTTTTGGGTTTCTTTTGCAGTTGATCAACAATTTATGACAAGGACTCAATGCTCGTGGCTAGGTTCTCTGGCGCAATTTATTTCTGCGGCGTTGGCTTTACCGGTTGCTTATTTTAGCCGCCCTCAATATGCCTATCGTTTGATTCAGGTGAGTATGCTTATTCTCATGCTAACAGCGCCCTTGCTTTTCCATTTTACGACATTACATTATCGATCAGCGACACTGCTTTTTCTGCTAGCTTATGCGCTGTCCAACAGTTTACTTTGTGCTGCTCTTTATTACTTTCTCTACTTGCAGTTGCCATCCCAATATCGCTGCCGTGGTGTTTCTACAATTTGGGCTTTGGCTGCAAGTGTTGGTGCTATTAGTTTACCTTTGGCTGAGCAAGCCAAAATTATGGGCGTTTTGTGGCTACCTGGAATGTTTGTAAGTATTACCGCATGCGTCTGTCTTATGCTGCTTCATTTCTCACATGAAAATAGTAAACCACTCCTTGCTGCTTGGCGACCATCATTGCCTGTTGCTGATTAATTGTATTGTCACCTCATTTACAAGCCAGTCGAGTATCACTTATTGCTCACTGAATTTACAATGTATTTTATGCGAATGCATTATTGCTTTTAAAAATACTATTGAACTAGAGAAGCTTTTCTGCTTAATATGAATATTCAATAAGGGAAAAATGAATAAGGAATGAGCCATGCCACTGCCAGCGAAGGCGTTACGTTATGGCCAGTTAAAAAGAAAAACTGCTGGATCAGCAGTGCCGACATCAGGACATGAAGTTTACAAGGTTGAATTTACTGATACTGATGGTCAAATAAAAACTGGATTTTATAAAGAACTAATCCCCGATGGGATTGGGGACGGAAGCTATCCCGCGCTATTAGCCAAATACTCTGTAGCGGCTAGTATTCTGGTTCGTCTTGCCTTGGGTGAGCGTGCTGCTGAAGAAAGATTGGTGTTCGATGAGCATGGGCGAATTAAGGGTACCGTTTCAATTACTCTGCCGAATTACATCCCTTTGGCTGTCTCTGGTCAATCCTTGCCTGCCGATTTACAAGAAAGAGAATTAGTTTGCCCATCCACCGAAACCTTATTAAAATACAATGTTGCAGAGCTTTTAGTAAGTGCCTGGCGGATAAAATGTGATGATCGTCATCCCGGCAATTTTAGTCTCTTTGGTCTGATTGACTGGGATATGGCCCTTTACCCTTACACCTACATTATGAAAGGCAAGCGCTGGGTGGATGGTATACTTAAAGAACTACCAGAGAAAGGAATGAAATTGCTTTCGAAGGATTTGGATAATTTTCCTGTTATTGAAGGACGTACTCATACACCAACCAATTCCAAGCCTGGCAATATTAATCTGGCAAAGCGCTTTCAATCGTTTCTTGAGTTTCAGAAATTAGCTGCAAACCAGGCGCTAAAAACGGAAACAGGGGATATTTCCTGGCAAGAGCAATTTTTCAGTGCTCTTTTAAAAGAATTGCTTACTTTTGACCCTGATATGCTACGTGCGCGTCTGCAGGAATATTTTGGACAAGAGTACGCATTGTATTATTCTTCTATTCCGCAAGAACTACGAAAACGCTGGGAAGAAAGCTATCCAGATCTAACCAAGCATCTACAGAATTTTTTTGGTAAAGCTGACATTATTAACTTAGATTACCGTTATCTTTCAGAAGACAGACTAGAACAATTTAAGAAGACATATCCGGATGTATTTCATTATGTAGAAGAGCATTTTGAAAATGAGCTAAAGCTTAGCAGTTATTCACTACCTAAGGAGAAACGTGATGAATTGAAAATCCTTTATCCCGATTTAGTTAATGAGCTGGAACTTGATTTTTATGCGCTGCCACAACATAAAAGGGAACAATTAGAAAAAACCTACCCGGATCTCTTCAATGAGAAAACAAATACACAGTCTTTTGTTAATCACATTATGCAGGTTTTTCAACGAGAATATAATGAACTATACGATGCCGTGGTATTGTATGCAGGCTGTACGCAAAATAATAGTGGTGCTCCTGTAGTAGGCTTTAATCGTTTTTTACGCAATAAACCGTCTGTTTTTCACAAAATTCAAGCTTGGGCAGCAAGTGAGAATGAAAAAATGCAAGAGCATTGGGAGAGATACGAAAAAGAGAAAGAAAACCACAATGCCCTGAATGCTTACACGACACCACCAGGAGGTCGTTATAATCTGCAAAAGATGACACAGCGTTATCACCAAATTTGGCGTGATGCACATCGACAAACCATCAAAGCAATCATCAATAGTGGTGAAATTTTAATTCATGATTTCGCTAACGCATTGCGCAAAAATCCTTTGCCAATGGCAGTGAAAAACGAAACGGATGTCAGCACCCTAACAGAATCATTTGAGCTTATTGATGATCCAAAGTTAATTACGGAGTCAGAAACTGTAGATTGTGACGATGCCAGTAATTCGAAACAAGGATTAAAGGCTTTAGAGGCTTTTGTGTATGAGCTCCATCAATGTACAAAAAAATATTACTCCGTAAACACAATAGAGCTGCAGGCTAGTGATAATCAGGAATTTTGTACTGCTGTTTCACAATTAATTATTAAGTCAGAAACAGAAGTTTTACCCCATTTGACGAGTCCGAAATGGGCCCGGGCCTTTGCGGATTGTATTAAAGATCTGCAGGAATTTTATAATGGATTGCATTTTCAACGTCATCTGATTAGTAAGGATGTGGAATTGAATAAAAATGCAACACATGATTATTCGGCCTTGTTGAACAGGAAACATACTGATCGAGAGGTAATATCCACTTGTCTGAAAACTTTATTTATCTGGGTTAATACCTTAGAGGAAGAAATCTTTAATAGCATGATTCTCAATAGCATCGAAAGCTATAAGCCTGTTTTTTATAATGTAACTGCCCAACGCTATCGAGCTCCCCATGTAGAAGCTTATTTGAAATCTACCAAGCATACTTGTGCGAATCGCTTGGCAACTATTTTAAGTGAGGGGGGATTAGAGAGTTCTTCCTTGAACACGCATTTGATGAAAAATCTTATACCCATGATGATCACAGCAACAGAGGCCCAAGTTGAGGTTAATTTGTTAAGTGTGCGAAATGCGATTGAACATGGAAATTTTCAAGCTGAATTTTATGCAAAACAAGCACAAGAATATGTTAAAGAGGACGAGCAATTTATCATTCCTGTTTCTAAGGCTCGCATTAAACAATTTAATAATGCGATGTTTGTCTGGATTGCCAGGAAATCCGATAAATTTATCGAAAAACTAGTTACTTCTGCGAAAAAAGACTATAAAGGCTGGGGTTTTTTTGGTGGTTCGCGGGTGCTCGAAGTCAATGGTTTTCTAGAAGAATTTCGGGCGAAAAAATATTCAAAGGAAAAACTTATTGCCATGATTTTAACTAACGGTGGTAATGAAGAGAGTTCTTTAAATACCCACTTATTAAAAAGAATTCTTACAAACATGAAACAAGACAGCAGCTCTAAAAAGATACCATTGCCTGTCGATTTAAGTGACATCACTGAAGCACATCTGCCCTATTATGGCACCCAGCTTAAATTCTATGCAAAACCCAAAACCTATGAAAAAACAGCAGAATCTAAAGTAGCCACTGTAGAGCCTAATTATTAAGAGCAGGATACGCCGATCAAGATCTGCGGCAAATCTTACACGCTCTCTATTAATGAGTTAAGGTTTGGGGCATATAAAGGGATAAATCTTGATGAATCTCTACCAATTCATCATGGAGACTTTGCATTCCACTGACATCAAACTGCCCTTTCCCCGCCTTGCCAATTAAATGATTGTATTCTTCGTTAACAAAGGGCAAAGAATAATTATATTCCTCCACTTTTAACGTATCCTGTAAATTGTTTACCAGGCTTAATAAATCTGCTGTTTTAATTTTGATTGCTTCAAAATCTGAAGCCTCATAATTGCTGTTTTGTGCAGAAGGTTGCCAGGAATCATAGAGCAGCTTAAGTGCTAAAATACTTAAAGGCAGTAAGACTAAGAAGCCTAGAGCCACTCCAGCATACAGCATTGGAGCAGTAGAATTGCCTGCATTGTTTTCTGCAGCAGAGAGCATCGGTGGTGTCGCATTGCAAGAGAGAGAATTACAGGGTCGTGGTGCAGGAAGGTAAGTGACCTGTGGCTGTGACCAAAATTGAAAAGGAGTAAGTTTAGAAGTCGATGAAGTCAAAGCAGTAGGCTCTTTAATGATCAATTTTTGATGGTGAGAATAGGTAGGCTGCTCGGTTTTGGGAGTATCAAGCCCCCTCTTTTCAGCTATAGGATTGAGCTGCGGTTTTTCAGGAATGGGTAGCCCTTTTAGTTCATATTGCCGCCCTATCCAGGCATGCATGGAATTCATTAATTGTTCTACCATCTCTCGAGTGCTGCTTACCAACTGCAACTGACTGGTTTCACTAGCATGTTGTATTAATTGATTAACCACCTGATTGACCTGTTGTAGTAATTCTTTATTAGCCATCTGTAAATCAGCAGGAGTCGTGTCAAAGCGCGCCAAATTATCTTGATTTGCAATAAAATTATCCATTTTTTCTTGCCGTTGGGTTAGCATTTTTTCCCACCAACGCAAATCCTGCTTTGCTTGAATGAATTGATGGTAGAGGTTGGTATTCGCTTCTAGAACCTGCATAATATTATGCTGGGAATGTTGAATAAATTGTTCAATATTTTTTAGTAGCCCAAGCATTTGCTCCCGAAACTGAATTATCGTAAATACTTCGCCTGCCTGATCAAAAAGTTGCAGCAGCTGATCCAGGATCCCTTGAAAGCGCAAAATTTCCTGGAGATCAATTAAGCTATTGCGATAAGCATCCTGTACAGCTTCAGGTAAAGCGGCTACAAATTTAAAATCCGGACACTGGGAAAGTGTTTCAGCTGACAACTCAAGAACATTTAATTGTGGATTTATCGCCGATTCTTCATTTATTTTAGCAAGTTCATCAGAGCGCATTGTGCCACAGGCCTTGGCTGCTAAAGTAGGAAATTCTTTTTTTGAGTCAAGCTGAGGTTGTGTTGGTGTGGCGAAATGCTCCCAGTAAGGATGAGGATTAACAGCGGAATCAGATAGGGCAAAATGCAATATAGTATGTCTTAATTCTGCGACCTGATTTAATTGTTGCTGTACTTGATGTATTTGGGTCTTCAATTGTCGGGAGTGAATTTCATTTTCAATGGTTTGCTGTTGATGTTCGATTGTAAGGCGACAATCACTCAAAAAAAGTCGGTCACTACCAACAGTTGCAGAGGTATGTATTTCTACTGTTCGCAAATAGTTATGCAATAATTGCAATTGTTTGGTGACATATTCAGCATTATCCGTGACGGAGAGGCGTTTAAGTATACGGATAATATCCAGTAACACATAATTCATGGGTTGATTGAGATGACTCGCAGGCAAATTGCTATTACGCAGTAATAGATAATCACCTATGGTACGGGTCATGGTTGCCAGTTCTGGCCAATTTAATCGTTGATTATCCACCAGGCTAATGTGAAAATCTTCGGTGCTAAGTGATTCTCGTGGCCGATATTCTGGATAAAAAAACCAGGAATTCTCATTAATATTGGTGAAGGCAGAATCCTCGTTAGTAGAAAACCAGCTGTTACTCGTTTGTAACAGATCAGCGTCTAATCCCGAATTTGCTCTTGCGCTTAGAATTCGTGTTCTAAATTGTAATTCTTCAGCGGTGTAACATTCTTCATTGTGAAGAACACCAAAAATAAGTCCAAAACGTGATTGTGCAGGCATAGCACGATAATGAACATGATGATATTTACTGCGCATAAGCACTCTCCCTGTATTGGTTTTTTGTTATCTTGACTACCCTCCTGGCGGCCAACAAAACCCGATGAGTGAACACACTAATTGAAGCGATGACAGTGCAATCTCTAAGTTTTAATCAAGCTATTTTTTAATTTGCCATAAAATGACTGGCACTTACAATATGTGGTTAAATCATTCACTAAATCTGAAATATTGCACAAATATGTTAGACTCTTTGTTTGGAGATAATTTTTTAATATTGATTTTATCGTGATGCTTAATGATTATATAAAAACGCTGCCGCAATTTTTTATACCAAAACAGCTGTTAACCCAGCTTTCAGGACTTTTGGCGAATGTTCGCTCACCAGCAATTAAAAATTTACTAATTCGCCGCTTTATTCGGCAATTTTGCGTTGATATGCAAGAGGCTCAGGAGCAAGATCTGGAAAAATATGGCTCCTTTAATGAATTTTTTATCCGTCATTTAAAGGCAGAATGTCGACCCTTGGCTACTGCAGATATCGTTTCACCCGTCGATGGATTTATTAGTGAAATAGGAACAGTAAAGCAGGGACAAATTTTGCAGGCTAAAGGTCGTTACTATACGGTGGAGCAATTATTAGCCTGTCAACCGGCATTAAGTGAGCAATTTATTAACGGCTGTTTTGCCACACTTTATTTATCGCCTAAAGATTATCATCGCATCCATATGCCTATCGACGCCACGTTAAGAGAGATGATTTATGTTCCAGGCAAATTATTTTCCGTACAACCTGCTGTTGCCCGCGTTGTTCCTCATCTATTTGCTCGTAATGAACGGCTGGTTATTTTTTTCGATACCAAAGTAGGACTCATGGCAATAGTATTAGTTGGTGCTGCTATTGTAGGAGCTATCGGAACCAAGTGGCATGGTGACTTAAAACGCTCGCGCAAGAAGCAATTTTTTAGCTATGCAGATCTAGAGCAAACTAATATCGCCATGTTACAAGGTGAAGAAATGGGCTATTTTAAGTTAGGCTCCACGGTTGTCCTGCTATTTGCCGACGGGGAAAAAGTTCATTGGCTTGATAATTTATCAGCAGGTCAAAGCATTCGCTATGGTCAGGCGTTTGGGAGAATAGCTTCTAATAGCGATGGCGCTTCAAATTAAACAAGTCGTTGAATAATGACTATTGAAATAGATACTTTACCCATAGAATGGGTATAGCTATATACTTAGTATCATTAATCGTCCTGCTTATTTTCCTATTTTACCCGACATATCGGTTTTCACTGCCTCCAAGTTTTTTTCAAATTGCTCCAATATTTTGGTAGAAGCCGTTTTTATTTCTTCCTTGTTCTTGAAGAACATGCCCACATAGCCTTTTTTGGAAGCTATTTGTACGGCTAATGCAGGGATAACTGCTAAAGCTGAAAGAATACCGACGATGGCTCTGACAACTACAGGAAAGTCATGCCAACCCCGATGTTCAGCCAAAATTGGTTTGGCCTTCTCAAGCGCCTCATGACACTCTTTTGCAAAATTTTGAAATGATTCAGCTGTGATTTCGCTAAAGAAAAATTTATTTCTCGCATAGGCTAATTGAGAGCTTAATAGTTCAATTGCTTGTCTTGCAGTAGACGTGGAGTAATAGTTAAGTTTAAATTCTGCTGCTTTTATTTGTATTTTTTCAAGCAACTCATTAAATTGAGCTTGATAAGGAAGCAGTTGATCTAATAGTTGTTGCTGAGCAAACTGTTTCGTGGTGCGTTGGAAATCGTCCTCACTAACCTTTAATTGGGGGCAATGCTTTTGAAACATCTCCACTAATTTTAAATCGCCGCCCTCTATAGCCCGAGTTAAGTGGGAAGCATCAAACCGATTCTTATACTCAGGATCTGCTGCAAAATTTCTTTCCATTTGTTCATGATAATTATCAAATAAAGTCAGTATTAATGCTGAATTCAGAGGATCTTTCTCATTTAGGGCTTTAGCCCATTGCATAGCCGACCTTCCCATGGATGTTTCACTGCGGCTGTATTCATAATTCCAGGGAGCTCTTGTTCTGACATGAATATTGGCGCCTGCGTCCATTAAATATTTCACGACCTCTGCTTTCCCAGTTAAACAAGCCCAAAGCAAGGGGGTTTGTTTAAATTTATCTTCATATTCCAGTAATTCAGGCCTATGTTGAAGGATGAGTTTCACTTGTTCCAAGTCACCATCCCTCGCTGCCAGATGTAAATTCTTACCTTTAATATATCGGCTATATTCAGAGTCTGCACTAAGAAATGCTTTAACTAAAGCAGGGTCCTCATTTAAGGCAGTAACAAACGCATAAGGAAAAAATCCCTCGTTGCTGTTTTCAATTAAAAGTTGAGCGTGTTGAGATTTTTTTTCTTTAATCGCCTTGACCAAGAGTTCCTGCTTTTGATTGTTGGATAAATTTTTAATATGAGATATAAATTCTTGACGTATTTTTGGATCGGTTACATTTTTGGTGAATAAAGATTTTATCTGCTGAAAAGCACGGGATTCTTTGACATAGGCTTCGCGCTTATTGTAAAAAATCTCGAAATGCGAAGCAGAAACCTCTTTTTGCATTTTTGGACTGTTTATATTGGTATCTTCAGTAATGGGTGTGGTACTCCAGCAAAGACGACTACCCATAACAATATAGTGTGCATTGTCCAGTGATTGTGTGGTGCAGGCGATTCGTAATTCATCAAAATGATCGGCATCAATATGAGCCATAGCGATTTCATAAGTTGCATCAGCAACGGATTGATACTCCTCAGCGGATAAATAAAATCTATCACGCATCATGTTCATGAACTCTTTTTCATTCGTACATAACTGGGTTATCAGATGATGTAATTCGTTTTTATCCTGAAAAATTTTAAGGAAACTCTGTGCGCTCTCTTTATTTTTAATACGCAGTTTTATAGCACATAAATAGAGAAAGGTTTGTAAGGTAAACAACTGGAAAGTAGAGGTTCGCTGCAAGTTAAAATTTTGCGGATCCGGATTTCTTTCTTGATAGCCTGCAAGGGCCAATTGATAGATAATCTCAAACGTTTTTTGCTTAACTTCTGTTGGTTCCTGAAGTATGTTGGCTTGTTTAAATATCGATTGAATGGCTTCTATCCTGTTTTGCTCAGTCCAGCTCTCATGCGTCTCATCGTCATCAGCAACGTAAACAAAGGGCCAATTTTCTTCCATGTTTTTAAAAATTTCCGGTATTTGTTCTTTTAATGAAGGATCTTCTTTTCGCATCGCTTCATAAATTGCGATAAATAATTGCTTGGGGTTTTCATCTTCTCCACGTAAAAAAGCCTGACCTTCCGAGATGTTTTTAATAATCCTGGCAATTAAAGATATTCTGTCTACTTTTGCCGCAGTTTGAATATGAAATAATGCTTCGAGGCAATCCTCAAGCATTTCTGCGGGTATTATTTTTTGGTAAGCTTGAGCCGTATTACCAGACAGACTCATTATATTGGGTAGATCCAAGTGTCTCCAATAATCAGGTATAACGCTAACAATAAACTCACCCTTAGAAACAAAAATTTCATCGCTGTGCTCTAAATCATACTGCATTATCTGATGACCAGGATTTTTTATTTGAAACTCATTTGCTTTTTGCTGGAAATCATAAAGATTGCTTATTATTGTTTGCAGAAACTGTTGTTCATCGACTGTTATTCCAGAAAGGTTGTTCAGGTTATTTAATTCCCGGATAAGCGCAGGGAACAAATATTCAAATGCACTAGCATCTAACGCTCCAAAAAACTTTCTTCTTTCCAAATCAGATTTACAGGTATTATCGCCAAATAAATAAAGAGAAACATCTTTAGAAAAATTGTCAGTAATTCTTTGTGCCCCGGTTAAGGGTACAATAATAGAAAGATCACCCAACATATCTATGTGAATAAAAGGATATTTTTGAAGCAATTGACTTAAGCTGTTTTTAAAGTTCATGGCGTTATTTCTATGTTCGGTAGACCCCTCTTATTTACAGAGTATAGATAAAATACATTAAGAAATAATTAAGTTCAAATTGGTCAATATGTATTCGACATGCGCATAAAAAACTATTGGGAGATTGCTATTTGTGTAGATAGGGAAATTAAAATTGCCTTTCATTCTTAATTTAATTTTTAGTTTGGAGAAAAATGGCTGGATGATAGTTAAATAATAGTATTCATATATGAAGTGCTTTAAACTTATTCAATGGTACCGAGAAGAGGACTCGAACCTCCACGGGGTCACCCCCACTAGCACCTGAAGCTAGCGTGTCTACCAATTCCACCACCTCGGCATGGTCGCTAAAATACTCAAGATTGATAACGCTGTCAATTGTTCGTTAAAAATATTATGCAGCGGGTGCTGCGCGCTGCTGTTTCTGGAGCTCTTCAATCTCAGGGATTATATCTCTTTTAAAAGCATGCAGGTTTTTTTCTGCTTTCGAAGCAAATAAACCCGGCTGATAGGCTTTTTCGCTTCCGGTGAGTAACTTGTGTAATGGTTGAATGAGTTTAGTTTCAATAAACTGAAATAATTCTTTTAAAATCGGTATGGAATCTGTGAGTTTGGATAAATTGGTCGCAGAAAGTTGTTCTTTCACACTTTGATCCAAGTATTGAAGGGTTTCCTGGTTAATGCCAATCATCTCGGCAAGAAAGCCCTTTGCTGTTGTTAATTGCTGCTTGAGATTTGTAGTATCTCTTTTTGCTTGAAGCACTTCCTCTATTCTTTCTTTTGCTGAAGTTAATCTTGCTGTTACCTCAATAAAAGGAATTTTTAACTTTTTTAAAAACGCTATTCGTTCATCCTGCGGGTTATTTTTTTCTATCCTTGTTATTTCTTCTTCTATTCTCTGACAGATTTTATCCGCTAGTTTTATCTTAGGTTCCAATAGATTCTCATGTTGTTTTAACTTAAGGCTAACCAACCTTAGTTCTTTTATCCAATTTTGATGCTGAACATACGCTGCAATCGCTTTTTTATTCTCCTCAAGGATTTTTAAATTATTTTGCAGTTGGCTTAATTTTACTGGAGTCATAGTTGATAAATTAGCTGCGAGATTGGTTGTAAGCGTTTGTTGTGTCAAATTATAACTCTCAACCGTTGCTTTAATGCTAAGAAGTGGATATGCAGTTGATGCATATGTGAAAGAATGGTTCTCAATAGGGATTAATGGATAGTGGATTAATTGCTCTTGCAACGCTTGTACTTCTTTGGCTATCTGGCGTCTCTCTTTAGTATAGTTTTCTATAAATTCCTCAATAGCTGCGCGACTGTCGTGAAGTTTTACCAGCTCGGCTGTATAGTTAATAGCAGCATATCTTGTTTTAGCATCACCGTGGGCAAACGCACTTTTAATCCTTTGCTGTGCGATATGATAGTCATTCAGTGTCTTATTCCAGGACTCTTGACGGGGATATCGCTCTCCTTTATAGGTAAAATGGTTGTCAGTAAAAAAGAGTTCGGGAAAATCTCGTAGGAATGTTTCTTGGAAGCTCTTTAAATCTTCTTGTCGCATTTGAACGCTTGTGACGGCAGAAGCATTCATTAGTAAATGGTTTAAATGCACTATAAATTCTGGCTTATCAACATTCATTTGGAAATTAAAATTAATTGATTCTTTAAGCCTAAGGTAATAGGGCAATGAATTTCTCTTGCCAAATGCTGTTTCCAAGGCTGCACGTTGGAGGCAATATTCCAAATCTTCACCAATGGCTTCTTTTAAAGTTTTTTGATACTCAACAATTACTTTAACTAGCTCCTGTGCAACTTGCTCTTTTTCCTTGAGTTGTCGAAGTAATTGCTCACGCTCTGTTTTAACGGCGGTGCGCTGACTGGCATTGTCACTCCAATGTAACGTTGTAACGGGGATGGTAGGTTTAAAAGAATCCGCTGAAAACGTTAATTTAAAGTGATAATTTTCGTTCACTAGTAGCTCTTTAAAGCGATCAGACAAAGTCCCATGCTGTCTATGGGTAACCACTAATTGATAGGTTGCTTCTAAGTTATTATAAATATTTTGCAGAATTGTTGTTTTTTCTGCGATGGTTTGATCTTGAGTGATAATTGTCAGGCGATCTTCTATTAATTTGCAAATTTGCGTAACCGCAAAGGCTTGGTCATTTAGCTCATAAAGTAAATTTGCCAAATGAGTATATATTTCTTTTGTTATTATTCTATGTTCGGAGTTTCTGGCTATCTTCTCCATTTCTTGGGAAATAAGATTGGTTTGCGAGAGCAGGAGCTCAAGCTGTTTCAGGTCTTCGTCCAGCATTTTTTGGGTTGATGCATCACATTGCAACAGTTGGAATCTTAGTGCGCTGACCTGATTTTTTAGACTGACGTAGAGTTCTGATGCTGCTTGCTTCTTATTATAAAAGACCTGTTCTTCACGTCGTTCTGGGTATAAATCTTTTTCAATGATAGAAAGATTGTGATGCAATGTGGCAAGATTGACTGCACAGTTATGTAAAATTTGATTGCGTTTTTCCAATAAATTATGGCGCTGTTTCGAATTTGCTGGCGATGCATTTTGCCTTAGCTCGTCTAAACGAGCATCAATAGCCTGTAATTTTTCTTGTAAGTCTTCATTGGCTTTTTGTACTTCTGCCCATAATTTTTTTGCTTGCGTATTGATAGTAACAGCACGGTATGTAATTTTCTTAAAACCTGCGATTTCTGCGGTATATTTAAGTTCATCGGAGATTCTGTATCTGCTATTAATACCCTTTGCCAGAGGTAAATTATCAGCAATGTTAGTCTTTTTTACTTTTAATTTTGCATTTTCAGGCTTTGCCTCTTTTACACCATTACCCATGAGCGGTTTTCAGCCAGTTGGTTGTTTGTATTTTGATTATAGAGATCATTAATTAAGCATTTATTAACAGAAGTGTTAAGATTAGGTAAAATTGATTAAGAATTTCAGATAATATGAGAGAACATCTTATTAATAGGGTTTTTCTTTATTACTTATGCGATTCCTGGACTTTTTACAGAAATGCGTCGACTGGTATTTTGCCAGCCTCCCCAGAAAAAAACCCGACGACTTCTTAATAGAGAACGCTCGCCTTATTGCTCATCGTGGTGCTCATGATGGAAATAAACGTATTTTGGAAAATACTAATGAAGCCTTTGCACGCGCTTTAGAACTTGGATGCTGGGGCATTGAATTTGATATACGAGAAACTGCTGATGGAGTATTAGTCGTTAATCATGATGCTACTTTAAAACGCTTGTGGGGAAAGAATGTTGCTATTAAAAAATTAACTTTTCCAAAGTTACGTCAAATAGTGCCGCAAATCCCTAGTTTGAAGGAAGTGGTAGAAAATTATGGCAAGCGGATTCATTTCTTTATTGAACTTAAAGCCCCATTCTCGGCAGAAGCACAATTGGTTGAGATATTGCAAGCGCTTACACCTTGTGAGGATTATCATTTACTCAGCCTTGATGAAAACATTTTTGCTTCTTTCTCGCAATTTCCTAAAGAGGCACTACTACTCGTTGCGGAGCATAATAATGTAAAAAAATTTTGTGAACTCAGCTTGCAAAAACAATATGGGGGGGTGCTAGGGCATTATGCGTTGATGAATCAAAAGACACTTAAACAATTGCGTGCAGAAAAGAAAATAATCGGTGTGGGCATGGTGAATTCAAGGTTTAGTTTATATCGAGAATTAAATCGTGGAATTGCGTGGTTATTTAGTAATAATGTTGCCGCTTTAAGCTATTGTCTGCAACGATTGAAAAATACTCTCCACGATTAGGAGCTATTGTCATGCCAAGAGATCTTAATCGTGGAATAAATAACACTTAACCAGGATAAACCATCTCTTCAGGCTTCACATATTGCTTAAATTCTTCGGCCGTTAGAAAGCCCAGCTTTACAGCAGCTTCTTGTAATGAAATATTTTCATGATGAGCCGTTTTTGCAATTTTAGCCGCTTTGTCATAGCCAATATGTTGGTTAAGAGCGGTTACCAGCATCAGTGAATGTTGAAGGTAGTAATCAATTGTTGCCCGATTTGCTTTTAGTCCATCAACACAAAATTCTTGGAAAGAATGACAGGTATCTGCCAATAAGTTCAAGGAATGCAGAAGGTTAAAAATAATGACTGGTTTAAACACATTTAATTCAAAATTACCTTGGCTTGCAGCAATAGCAACCGTCGTATCATTTCCAATTACTTGTGCACAAACCATGGTCATTGCTTCACACTGAGTGGGATTAACTTTGCCCGGCATAATGGAGGAACCAGGTTCATTTTCGGGTAAAATTAATTCACCAATACCGCAACGTGGACCAGAACCTAACCAGCGTACATCATTGGCAATTTTCATAAGCGCACAAGCTAGTGCTTTTAAGCTGCTGTGAGCCATCACCAACGGTTCATGAGACGCGAGTGCTGCAAATTTGTTAGGAGCGGAAATAAATGGAAGTTGAGTTATCTTTGCAATATGTTTTGCTGCAGTAACGGCAAATTCAGGATGAGTGTTTAAACCCGTTCCTACCGCCGTTCCGCCGAGAGCCAGCTCATATAATTCGGGTAACACCACTTCAAAACGATGAAGACAGGCATCTAATTGAGCAACATAACCTGAAAACTCTTGTCCTAAGGTCAAGGGGACAGCATCTTGTAAATGAGTTCTGCCAATTTTTACGATGTCTTTAAATTTTTCGGCCTTTGCAGCTAAAGCATCACGCAAGTTACGCACCGCAGGTAACAACTTTTCATGAAAAGCTAAGGCCGCGGCAATGTGCATGGCGGTTGGGAAGGTATCATTGGATGATTGCGACATATTCACATGATCGTTAGGATGAATAGGTATTTTACTGCCTCTTGTTCCACCTGCCATCTCAATAGCACGATTGGAGATAACTTCATTCGCATTCATATTGGATTGGGTGCCACTGCCAGTTTGCCAAACGTGTAGGGGGAAGTGTTCATCTAATTGACCCTTTTGTACTTCTTCGGCAGCTTTGATGATTAAATCGGCTTTATCATGGGGTAATTTACCCAGTTCCAGGTTGGTCAAGGCCGCTGCTTTTTTTAAAATTCCAAAAGCATGAGTCACTTCACGTGGCATAATATCAGAACCAATATTAAAATGATGCAGCGAACGTTCGGTTTGCGCTCCCCAATATTTATCAGCGGCGACAGCAATTTCTCCCATGCTGTCAGTCTCTATACGCGTAGTGCTCATGTTACCGATTCTCCCCATATATAAAAATAAAAATTTTAGCACAGCCCTTTGGTTTAATTCACTTTAAAAATGGCTATCATAGGTAACTCATGAGTCTATAAGTACTCTTAATGCTGAATTCCTATAGTTGAGAGGGTGTCGTGAGAGAAGTTCGTATTTATGAACCTGGTGACTATGCGCCAGATCAGGAGTTTGAATTGTCGGCTGCTGCTGGACAGCATGTTGGTGTAGTCTTGCGCATGCAAGCTGGTGAAAAGATTACTTTGTTCCGTGGTGATAATTATGAATTTGAGGCAGCAATTGTCTCCGTCCATAAAAGAAAAGTGACTGTGGCAATTTTAAATCAACGTTTAGTCAATCGAGAGTCACCCCGCTCAATTCATTTGGCACAGGTGATTTCCAAAGGGGAACGTATGGAAATTGTTATCCAAAAAGCAGTCGAGTTAGGTGTTAGTCGCATCACACCGCTGATATCCGAACGCTCGGTGGTTAAATTAAATGAGGAGCGCATGGGGAAAAAACTGACGCAGTGGCAGGCTATCGCCATTGCTGCTTGTGAGCAATGTGGCCGCAATCAAGTGCCTGAAATTGAACCCATACTTTATGTAAATGATTATTTGCAGCATCCTTTAAGTGCCTTAAAATTTGTTCTTCATCCTGATATGGGGAAGCGTTGGCGAGATTATCAGTTCTCTGCGGATGAATTAACAGTATTGATTGGGCCTGAGGGTGGTTTTAGCACCAAAGAAATCCGCCAAATCTTGGCTTTTAATTTCAACCCCCTAAGCTTGGGGCCAAGAATTTTGCGAACTGAAACTGCTGCCATTGCTGCATTAAGTGTCTTGCAAGCAATTTGCGGAGATTTATAATCTCTGTCAAACTAAGTTTTAGTGTGGATTTTATTTTAATCAATAAAGGTGATTATATGAGTACGAATATTAAAACGGTAACGGATGCCAATTTTGAACAGGAAGTATTAAATTCTGGTAAGCCAGTGTTAGTAGATTTCTGGGCTGAATGGTGTGGTCCTTGCCGTGCGTTAGCACCCATTTTTGAAGAAGTTGCCGCCAGTCATAGCGACAACCTGGTATTTGCAAAAATTAATATTGATGAAAATCCTCAAACCCCTTCGAAATACGGTGTAATGAGTATCCCCACTCTTATTCTATTTAAGAATGGTCAGGTTGAAGCCGTTAAGATGGGTTTACTTACCAAGTCACAGTTAAGTGCTTTTGTAGAAAGTAATGCCTAATCTTGGTGAAAAGAGTGGATCTCTCTGAGAGACTGTGTTAATCTGGTCTCTCAAGTGTGGCTACTTCTCTGGCCGCCACTTTCATAATTCACTTTGCAACTGTATTTCTACCAATACCTGTAGCGCGCAGTTGTGCTAAAATGAATGTTGATACTGGCGAACTTAGGGTTGCCTCTAGGCAGCAGCTTCCCAAGCTGTCCTCCCAATAAATTTTCTCGGAAAAAATTCATTTCGTTTAACAACACATCAAGTGAGAAGTATGAATCTTAGTGAACTTAAGCAATTGCCCATTGCCGATCTTGTCAACATCGCACAGGAAATGGGGGCTGAAAATACCTCCCGCATGCGTAAGCAAGATATTCTTTTTGCTATCCTTAAAGCGCATTCCCATAAAGGTGAAGATATTCTTGGCGGTGGTGTCTTGGAGGTCTTAACCGACGGTTTTGGTTTTCTGCGCTCTGAAGATGGTTCTTATCAGGCTGGTCCTGATGATATTTATGTGTCGCCAAGTCAAATCAGACGATTTGGTTTACGCACTGGCGATACCATAACGGGTAAAATTAGACCTCCTAAGGATAATGAGCGTTATTTCGCTTTATTGAAGGTTGATCAGATCAATTATGATTCACCTGAAAGTGCCAAGCGTAAAATTCTATTTGAAAACCTCACTCCTTTATTTGCTACAGAACGTCTGGTAATGGAGCAAGGCAATGGCAGTACAGAGGACTTAACTGCTCGTGTTGTTGATTTATGCGCACCTTTTGGCCGTGGTCAACGTGGACTTATTGTTTCTCCTCCCAAAGCGGGTAAAACCTTAATGCTGCAAAATATTGCCCATTCAATCGAAAAAAATTACCCGGAATGTTACCTCATTGTTTTATTGATTGATGAGCGTCCTGAGGAAGTAACGGAAATGCAGCGCTCTGTGAAAGGGGAAGTTGTTGCAAGTACTTTTGATGAGCCAGCCAACCGTCACGTTCAGGTTGCAGAAATGGTGATTGAGAAAGCGAAAAGACTTGTTGAGCACAAACGTGATGTGGTGGTACTCCTCGATTCCATTACACGTTTAGCGCGAGCTTACAATACCGTGGTTCCTTCCTCAGGAAAAGTACTGACAGGAGGTGTTGATGCCAATGCTCTGCAACGACCAAAACGTCTCTATGGAGCGGCGCGAAATATTGAAGAGGGTGGTAGTTTAACCATTATTGCTACAGCCCTGGTAGATACTGGTTCTAAAATGGACGAAGTGATTTATGAAGAGTTTAAGGGAACCGGTAACATGGAAATACACTTAAGTCGTAACATTGCTGAGCGTCGTGTATTCCCAGCCATTAATATCAATCGTTCCGGTACGCGTCGTGAAGATCTTTTACTTACACCCGAAGAATTACACCGCACCTGGATTTTACGCAAGATTCTGCAATCCATGGATGAATGCGACGCGATTGAATTCCTGCTTGAGCGCATGAAAAATCACAAAACTAATGCGGAGTTTTTTGAAGCAATGAAACGCCAAGAGTAACGGCTAATAAACTTCGCTCAGGATGACGTGGCTCTGTTAGGGGTGTGGCTCTATAAAGTAGGTTGGGTCGTTTTTCGACCCAACGCAAATGCATGGGTTGCAAGGTTGGGTCACGACACAATCTACCCCTGTCTAAAATAATCAGGACGTCATTTTATAGAATAGTTTATAGGATGGATTGTTTCTGTCTATTACAGCCTGTGCGATAATCAGTAGAATTCTATTTTTAAATAGCTATTATGAAATATGCCGATCTTCGCGATTTTATTGCTCAATTAGAAACCCGTGGCTTGCTAAAACATATTGATTACCCTGTCTCTCCTTATCTTGAAATGACTGTCGTCAGTGATAAGGTGCTGCGAGCGGACGGGCCTGCACTTTTTTTTACGCATCCTCAAGGTTATGACATACCAGTACTAACTAATCTGTTTGGAACAGTAGAGCGCGTCGCTTTAGGCATGGGTGAAGAGTCAATTCATGCCTTACGAGAAGTAGGTCAATTACTCGCGGCTTTAAAAGAGCCTGAGCCACCAAAAGGATTTAAAGACGCATTTGCCAAATTGCCCTTGTTGAAACAAGCATTAAACATGGCGCCTAAGTATGTAAGTTCGGCCCCCTGTCAAACCCATATCTGGGAGAAAGAGGAGGTGGATCTTTTCCGCTTGCCCATACAAACTTGTTGGCCAGGGGATGCAGCACCCTTAATTACCTGGGGCTTGGTAACAACGAAGGGACCTTATCAAAATCGCGAGAATTTGGGTATCTATCGCCAGCAAGTTATTGCCAAAAATAAATTGATTATGCGATGGCTCTCTCACCGCGGAGGAGCTTTGGACTATCAAGCTTGGCAAGAAATTCATCCTGGAGAGCGTTTTCCAATTGCCGTCACCTTAGGTGCTGATCCTGCGACAATATTGGCTGCAGTTACACCAGTCCCTGATACCTTGTCGGAATATGCTTTTGCTGGAATACTACGGGGACAGCGTACTCAACTTATTTCCTGTATTGGTAATAATTTGCATGTGCCTGCTACGGCGGAAATTATTTTGGAAGGTTATCTTGAACCAGGCTTGGAAGCTGACGAAGGCCCTTTTGGTGATCATACAGGCTACTACAATGAAGTCCAATCCTTTCCCGTTTTCACAGTGGAGCGTATCACTCACCGCGATAAGCCCATTTACCACAGTACCTACACAGGACGTCCTCCTGACGAACCGGCTATTTTGGGTTTGGCGCTTAATGAAGTTTTCGTGCCCTTGTTGCAAAAGCAATTTCCTGAGATTGTTGATTTTTATTTACCTCCGGAAGGTTGTTCTTATCGATTGGCTGTGGTAACCATTAAAAAACAATATCCAGGGCACGCAAAGCGAGTCATGATGGCGGTTTGGTCTTTCCTGCGACAATTTATGTATACCAAGTTTGTAATTGTATGTGACGAGGATATTAATGCACGAAACTGGCAAGATGTTATTTGGGCCATTACGACAAGAATGGATCCACTACGTGATACAGTGATGATTGATAATACGCCAATTGATTACCTTGATTTTGCCTCGCCAATTTCTGGATTGGGTTCAAAGATGGGTTTGGATGCCACCAGCAAATGGCCTGGGGAGACTCAAAGAGAATGGGGGAAGCCAATTGTTATGACAAAGGAAGTATTACAACAAGTTGAAGCCTATTGGCCAGAGTTGGGATTAGAGGTATGAACAAACCAATCACTGCTCAGGTCGAGCGGATTACACCACTGACAGACAGTATTTTACAGATCATATTAAAACCTGCCAAATATTTTGATTATCAACCGGGACAATATTTACAAATCATTACTCATAGTGGTGAGTTAAGCTATTCCATTGCTAATGCACCTTTAGGCTCTCACCAGTACGAATTACATATTCGTCATAGCCAGGATAATGTCATTAATCAACAACTCTTGAGTGAAATTAAGCAACATGGTGCTGTAAAAATCCGCGTTCCTCAAGGCAACTGTCATCTAGATAAACTTTCTCCAAAGCGACCTATTTTGTTCATTGCGGGAGGAACAGGGTTTGCCCCGATTAAAGCCATGATTGAACAATTGTTGGCTACAGGTGATAAACGGTTGTTTGAATTATTCTGGGGGGCTCGCTCGCAAAGTGATTTATACATGGATGAAAAAGTGATGCAATGGCAAGCGCATGTAGAGCATTTTCGTTATTTTTCTTTACTTTCCAATACCAGTAAGGAAACATTAGCATCTGTGATTCTTGATCATCATCGCGATGATCTCCAACAATGGCAAATAGTTATTGCTGGGCCATTTGACATGGTTTATGTCATACGCGATGTTTTGCTTGCGCATGGAGTTCCACATAAGCAGTTATTTTCAGATGCATTTGCTTTTGAAGAAATGAAAAGGGGAGAATAATGGAGACGCTGTATCAAATTCTTGGGATTATCGGCGCTGGACTTATTGTCTGGATTTTATATCGAGCTATTAAAGGACGTCCTGAGCAATTTAGTCGCGAGAACTTTAGCAAAAGTTTTGCTACCATGGGAATGCTGGCTTTAATTTTAATCGCTTTTGTCGCTTTATTGGTCTTTATGGTAAGACATACTTAAAATGGTTTAATGTTGGCGACTATTGCTGTGGTAGTTGCCCTGATTTTCGTGTAAATAGTGACGAATATGTGGATTATCTATGGTCTGGTTACTGCAATCTTTAATCAGCAGACATTCTTCGACATAAGTCATTTGACTACTCTCATCAACCAGAAGTCGATACCAGGGATTACGTGTTGCGAATTCGCGTTTGTGCACTTGGGGATTAATACGTCCTGACGGTTGGAAAAATGGATCAATGTCAATGATTACGGCACGATATCCCTGCTGTTTGTGAATCACGCAGTCACCTACATTGAATTTTGCGTATTTGTTCATCATTTGCTCCATATTTTGGCCAGTTCTTGCCTTTTATGGTTAATATCGGTTAGCCTCGATGAATCTTGAATAGAAAATCATGAAGCGGATGGAAAAGGATTTGCGAGCGTATAAACTACGGTTTATAACGATTATATTGCTTATTGGCTATACTTTTCTCCATATCAAGCTGACTGGTCGTTACATTGATGCAACCTTCCAACAATTAGTTGAATTTTCTGCTCGTTTACCTTTCGGTCAACGATTGTTAATGCCAGCACTGGCACGTGGAATTAATTTTTTAATACCCTTAGAAATAAATGAATTATTTTTAATACTTGAGTTGATCACAATTAGTTTGACTTATCTGACGCTGATAAAATTGTTGCAACAAGAGTTTAATCCTCGTCAAGCGCAAGTGTTAAGTTGGCTACTCATTTTATTGCTACCGCTGGTTACTGTAGTAAATTATCGTTATTCCATTGCAGGAGAAGCTACAGTTTATTATCCCTATGATACCTCTTCGCTTCTTTTTATGATGGTTGGTTTTTTATGTTGTCTTCGTACTCAATGGTTATACTTTGTTCTTTTAGTATTTTTAGCCACCTTTAATCGAGAAAGTAGTTTTTTATTGATCTTGCTTATTCCTGCGCTTCATTGGCAACGATTATCCGTGATAATTAAACCGCTATTATTGTCAATTTTGGCTTATGGAATAGCCAGGTTAATCGTTCTGTGGTTAGTTCAAGATTTTCCAGGAACCCTTGTAGAATTCCATTATCGAGCCTCTCACTATACTCATTTTGAAGTCAATCTGGCCTGGTTATTTGCAGAAGAACACCTCTTATTATTTATTTTTTGCTTTTCTGGATTGCCTTTATTCTGGTTTGCGTTTTATGACTACATCCCTTGGCAGTATCGCCCGCTACGTTATGTCGCTTTAGTCTATTTTTTAATGCTATTGCTGGTGGGTAACTTTATGGAAGCGCGAATATTCATAGAAATTGTCGCCATTTTATATCTACCGGTTTGTAGTGCGGTTAATCGTTGGCTACAGGGTCAAGAGCCTTTTGTGCCGGCTTATTCGGGTTTTAGTTATTATCTGGATAGATACTTGGTAATACTGGTACTGGTACTGGTGATTGTATTCCAACGTTTAATCAACAGTCTCATTCTTTGGTTGCTACCATTTTCCTAAGCTTGGAGGTTTGGGTGAAGGCTGTTAAAAGAAGACCAAATTCATAAAGTAAGCAGAGTGGGACGGCCAACATAATCTGTGACAAGACATCGGGTGGTGTCAGTAACATTCCAATGGTAAAGGCCGCTACAATGGCATAAGGTCTAATTTTTTTAAGTAAAGCAAGATCTGCCCATCCCAACCGAACCAGAATAAGGCTCAATAACGGGATTTGAAAACAAAAGCCGAATACCATTAACATGCGTGTAATAAAGTCTAAAGCATAAGCTATATCCGGTAGCAATCGCACACCAGAAGGAACAGCATGAGCAAAAAATTGAAACATGAAAGGCAGTACAATGTAGTAACAAAACAATAAGCCTAATAAAAAAAGAGCCAAACTAATTAACAAAAAAAATCGCAAGTTATAACGCTCATGATAGTATAATGCAGGAGCGATAAACTGCCAAAGTTGTAACAAAATAAAGGGTGAGGTACAAAGTATTGCAGCGTTCGCAGCAAGTTTAAGTGGTGTTAGTACTGGGGAAGTAATCTGTGTCGCAATTAATGAATCATGAGTTCCCAAAGCCTGCAATAAAGGAGTGA
Source organism: Legionella clemsonensis (assembly GCF_002240035.1). Lineage (NCBI taxonomy): Bacteria > Pseudomonadati > Pseudomonadota > Gammaproteobacteria > Legionellales > Legionellaceae > Legionella > Legionella clemsonensis. Next base: position 87,798 of record NZ_CP016397.1, read on the forward strand.
CCAGGATTTGAAATAAGTGATTGGCAAAGAAAAAGAATCCACAAAAAAATAACACAAAAAAACTTAAAACATAGATAGCACGACGGCGAAGTTCTAACAAATGATTCAGCATGATGAAATGACTCTTCTCTTGATGAGCTTAAGTTAGCATGTTCTTTCTATTTAACCATTGCAATTAATATTTTGTAAGCTCTTTCTTTATGCCGGCTATACAGTATTTAGGAATGGCGAGGATGTAACATCGAAAACGCAGTCCAGCTCTACTTTCCGACGTCCCGCTGCTTGTCCCTTTCAATTAGCCTTAAGTTTTTCTTGACATTTTAAAGGATGATAAAGGTTTTCACCGAACCGTTCGTGCTGAGGAGGCGCGCAGCGCCGTCTCGAAGCATTTCAGGACAGGCATTATTTTCCGCGTTTTGCATAATTTAATAAACTTGACAGTCTGGATCAGAATAATATCGAACCAGAATGTGAATGACTTTAATATAAATGAGGGAACCGAATCCCATCAAAATGAGGGATTATAATAACTCGTTTAAGCATTGCACGACTCTTGTAGACGATAGTGTGTATAGCGCCATCCCAACCCTCTCCATCATCTCCATATTTAGTTTGCTTATAGGCGCCATAGGGAGCAAATCCTATCGTTTTATCTGTGACTTGAGCCCGCTGCTTAAAGAGGCAATCGAAAGTCAATATATGTTGTACTGATGTTTGCCTTTGCATTAGTAGTTTTGGATTAGTATAAGGTATAACTCACTTAAAAAGTTTAACCTTCAAGTTGATGACTTTTTCAAAAAAAAGATAACGTTTCAAGATTTCCTGGTTTCAAGCTAATAATGGAGAGCCGAAATATAAAAGCATTTAACTGATATGCTTCGGAATTATTTGATACATAATAACTGGTTTAATTAGAAATTTTGCTAAAAATTTTATAATTGAAAAGCGTATATACATTGTATATACGAGACTGAAATGAAAGTTCAGACAAAAATTCAAAAATGGGGGGAATGGACTTGCATTACGTGTTGCGGGAGTAATGCGTGATATTCCACATTTTCAAGAAGGTACAATGGTTGAGGTAGACATTAATGAAACCGGATTTACTGTAATAAAATGTGAAGAAAGAAAAGCGTTTTCATTTCCCTTTAGTGAATCACAACTATTAGAAGGATTAACACCTGCATTGGCTCACGCTGATTTAGTCGTACCTCCTCTGGCAAGTGAGTTAGGTGAATAATAACAAAAATATATATTCCAGAGCGTAATCATATTGTTTGGATGGATTTTGAACCAACGAAAGGGAAAGAGATAGGGAAGTACCGTCTGGCTTTAATTTTATCATCCAGAGATTATAATAATACCACTGGTCTCGTTATTTGTTGTCCTATTAGTACAAGCATCCGTGGTGGAATAACTGAAGTAAAACTTAATAACTTAGATGAGCCATCTGTGGTGGCGGCAAGTATAATTCAAACATTATCCTGGAAAGAGAGAAAAGTTAAATTTATTGTCGAGGCAGAATTGAATGTCATGGACAATGTTTTGTTTAGAATCATTCCTTTAATAGGTGCCGATGAGTTATTTTGAATATAAATGCACGTGACTTGCTCCTGATATATGCTTCGAGACGATGCTAGCGCATCTCCTCAGCACGAACGGTTCGGTGAAAACCTTTATCATCCTTTTAAAATGTCAAGAAAAACTTAAGGCTAATTGGAAGGGCAAAGCCGCGGGACGTAGGCAGAGATGTATTTAAGAAAGCTGCTTGTTACCCGGAATTTCGCATAAAGGAGGAATGATGCGCTTTTGCCAAGGATTGAAATAAGGGTGCTTCTAACATTCGTTCTATTGTTTTCCCTATATTCTCTTCATAGGTAGCAAGCACGCGATCAGCCATACGGCAAAGCCATGTACTGTTATCATTTACTATTTGCAGAAAAGAAGAAAGCTCTTCTGCCGCAGTAACTTCATCGGTATTGGTTATGGCGGATGGTGGGAGTGCATTGATTATTAAGCCTGTTTCGTAGATAGGAATGGAATCAAAATTCACAGTGACAGGTATTGGTTTAAAAAATCCAGTAACGAATTGTCTAACTGGTAAGTGATGACGAGTAGTTAATGCGAAAAGATGCTGTGAATGGATATCGGTAATTTGTGCGGGCTTTGGGTCTAATGTTAATTTTTCATTACTTATTAGTTTCAAGCAGGTTTTAAAAAAATCGGCATAACGGGTAAACACGATTGTTAAATCAAAATAATCGGTGGCAAAATGCAACGATAGATTTAAGCTTTTTTGCTGTAAAATGAATAGAGTATTTTTTTTAAGCTGGCGTAGATCTTTCACAGCATAACGCAAGCTGTTGATTGTTGGGATGGCGAAATCGATTGATAAAGCATTATCATCAACTTCTTTTTTTTCCTTGCCTTGTAAAATTAAAACATCAGACTCCGGTAATGAGCGAACAATATTGCCATAGTTAATTGTTTCTTTGGATAATTTAAATAGAGGTCTGGCAAGAGTGGAAAGTATTAACATCAGGGGGGTAATGAGCAAAAAAAACATCGCCAAAGCTTGGAACTTTTTAGGTTTCCCTACATCCGGTCTATCTTTAATAAAATGTGTATTAAACCATAAAAATCTTACGACAGTATGTAGTTGATAGAAATTGCTATAGCTGCTAGCAAAGCGATCGACAATTAGTTTGTAAGGGATTTTTTGTTTACACAAAGATTCAGCTGCAACAATCATATGGGGTGCGCCGCCGCACATGCCATATAAAACAATATTAGCTTGTTTTTTATAGTGGTTAACAAAGGCTATGATATCTTGAGCCACTTCAGCGGAATGAAGTGCGGCTTGAGAAGAGCGAGAGCTGGCGTTTCTGTTTTTTATAAAAACTACATCGGTATTAAATAATTTATAGTAATTTTCTAAATTATAAAACAAATAAAACTCTTCAGGTCGCATTGATGCAAATTGCATTAACACCACAGTTTTGGAGTGAACACCTATTTTAGAAACATGAAGCGCATCAAGAATAATGCCATTATCATTTTTAACGAATATATGCTTAAGTTCATATTGAGAAGAGCTATGCAAAGGAAAGATTAACTTCGCGTCAGATTTTTGGGAAATAGCTTCAATAACCATACGATGCAGATAGTTACTCACGGACGCTTTCCCAAAGGAGCGAAAGGTTTTGATAGCTATTTTGTCTTCTTTAATGAGTTCTATCGATAGCTCAATTTGGCAACGATCAGCGATTTTTTTTAATATCGTTTTTTCTATTCTGTCGGCTGTAAAATACTCCAGCTGATTTACTGCCTCTCTCCAATACTTAAGTAAGTTTTCGGGAGATTCTAAAAGTAATCGATAACGTCTATTAAAATGAAGTAGTAAACTCGTCTGACAGCGACGAATAATTTCCAAGATATTAGGATAGGTAGAAGCATGGGACGTTGCTTCATACTCCAACAGCAAAAAACAATTGTAAAACGAGTGCAAGTAAGATTTTTTAAAAGTTGGTTTCTCATTGAAAAGATGATTAATTTTCAAGCTTGATCCTAATATAAAAGCCAGAGCATATTTAAAGAGACGATGCTTATCACTTTGGGAAACTGAGTTTAATTGATTGATAAGATAATTTTTTATTGCGAGGGAGCTTTGTGCTTTAATAAGTATTTGTTTATTTGCTAGCATACGTTGAGTATCAATAGAAAAACCAGGTCGAATTGTAATTGGAAGTGTACTTACAATGGATAGGTAATTTTACCCAGCACTTATCGAGATATTAAGCAAACAAGCAAGTTGGTTCGCTTTAGACCAACGTAAAACCATGCATAGGCTTTAAATATGTGGTCAAAACGATCAATCTATTAAAAAACTCCGCTGTGGTTTGTTCTAAGGGTTAAGCTTCCGAAAAACGTCCCATGGCCTTACTGCTATAGTTTATAAAATAATGACAAGACTAGTTAATACAGCCGAATGCATTCACCGAGGCAATACCGTTAAATACTGAAGAGGAACAAAGAATGGATTTTCCCGGCGTTTCCAAGTCACAAATAGAAGAGAAATTAATTAGAGAATCCTACAAAAATTTTCATTTTATTATTTTGGCTGATTTCTTTGCAGTAATCCTCTACACAGTATTCCTATGGCCCTATGTCTCTCATCCAATGATGGTAATTAGCTGGATGGTTTTGATGATAGTGGTCAATAATGCTTCACGATTCATCATGATATTTTACTATAATCGAGAAAATAAACTGCCAACACTGTCACACCGTGCTTTTTGGAAAAATTATTTTATTTTAAATAATCTTCAATCCGGTATCTTATGGGCGCTGGGAGGATTGTTATTTCTCTATGTGAATGACCCACTGGTACGTGTGGTTATTTTTGTTTATTTAACCGGTTTATTAGGGGCTCCTGCCGCTAAGCTGTTAACTTATCACCGCGCTTATTTAAGTTTCATGACGCCAATATGGTTGGTTATGCTTTTATTATCCATTTCCATTACTGCCTCGCTTTCAATTATTTTATTTTTAGCGGTCATACTTTATGTTTCCCTGGTAATTTTTGCTACCGCCGGGGCGAATAAATTTTTACTGAAGTCAATTTATCTGGAGCTATATAGCTCAAATTTGCTACTTGATTTGAAGCGCAGTGAAGAAAACTTTCGCAATACCATTGAAAATGCGCCAATTGGAATGGCTATCGTTTCACCGGAAGGGACCTGTATTCATGCTAATCGCACTCTGCAAGATATTCTTGGCTATAACGATCAGGAGTTAAAGGATAAAAATCTTTTACAAATTACTTATCATGATGATTTGATCATCACTAAAGAGTCTATGTCAAAAATTCTTAAAGGAGAAATGCGCATTTCTCATCTGGAGAAGCGTTTTATTCGTAAAGATGGAAGCATTATTTGGGCTATGGTAAGTCTGTCACTTATTCGCGATGAGCAAGGTGAACCTATTAATTTTATTTTACAAATGAAAGATGTCAGTGATCGCATTCAAAATGAGGAGAAGATGCGTCAACTTAATGAAAAAACTTTAGAGACATTGAATGAGTTGAAGTTACTGGAACACGATGAAAGCTTATTAAATAAACTGAATCGTTCGCTGCAGATTTGTATCTCAGCAGAAGAAGCATACCCTCGGATCCATTTGGTGGCTCAGGATTTATTTCCGGGTTTAAGTGGGGGATTAATGGTATTTAATAAAACGATTAATCAGGTGGAAACAGTGCTGCAATGGGGAGAACAGCGGTTATTAGCCAAGACAAGCTTGCCATTGGATTGCTTTGTAATTCGAGAAGCTGACATTATTTGTGTGAATAATCCACAAAAAAGTATTCCATGTAATCATTACCTTCGACCTCCCTCAGGAGGTTATATTGGCATACCATTGATTGTACAAAATGACTTGATAGGTGTTGTCCATTTATTTGCCCCTGCGGGTAGACGGTTAACACAGCATCAACAGGATATGGCAATTGCCTTTGGTAATATTGTAAAACTGGCACTGGCCAATATTAATTTGCGCACTTCACTAAACGAACTTTCTTTACATGATCCTTTAACAGGTTTATATAATCGCCGCTATTTAAATGATTTACTTTCAAGAGAGCTGATAAGGCTTGCTCGTGAAAAAAATACCTTATGCGTTGCTATGTTAGACATTGATAATTTTAAAAATTTTAATGATACTTATAGTCATTTGGCAGGGGATGAAGTACTTAAATTACTGGGGCAACTGTTAAAGAAAAATTTTCGTGATAGTGATATTGCTTTTCGCTTTGGCGGTGAAGAATTTGTTGTCGCATTATTAAATACTACTCTTGAGCCTGCTGCGAAAAAACTTAATCAATTCCGTGAACTATTAAAAGACACGCCCATTACTTATAAAAACCAACAATTAGCCAAAATAACAATTTCCATTGGGGTAGCAGAAGCACCAAAACATGGTGCTACTATTGATGATATAATTAAAGCCGCAGACCAGGCTCTTTATGCGGCTAAACAGGCAGGAAAAGACAGGGTAAAAATTTATAAAAATAATGGTTGAATTACTTTAGTCCCTGCAAAAGAGTTTGATATAATTCTTGCTTTGTTTTAGGTGAAACAAAGTGAAGCATCAGCCCCGTAAGCGCTTTGGCCAAAATTTTTTGCAAGATAAAACTATTATTCATAAGATTTTGAGCGCGCTCAATTTGCAAGAAAAAGATAAGGTCGTGGAAATTGGCCCTGGACTTGGTGCATTAACTGAACCCTTATTACGGCAATTAAACCATGTAATCGCCATTGAAATTGATACTGATTTACAGACTCATCTGCAATCAATGCCTGCGGCTGTTAATAAATTACATTTAATTGCGGGTGATGCATTGACTGTTGACTACAGTCAATGGGGCGAACAGGTGCGGATTATCGGGAACTTACCTTATAATATTTCGACGCCCCTACTGTTACATTTGCTGGACTACGCCCCATTTATTGACGACATGCATTTTATGTTACAAAAAGAAGTCGTTTTGCGTATGTGTGCCAAACCAGGTACTAAGGCTTATGGACGGCTGAGTGTTATGTTGCAGTATCGTTGTGAAGTGGACTATTTGTTTGATGTACCGCCTGAAGCCTTTTATCCGAGGCCAAAGGTTGATTCAGCCATTGTACGCTTGACACCGTATCGAGTATCTCCTTATCCAGAGGTGGAGTTGACTGTACTGGAGTCATTAGTGGCTCAAGCTTTTTCCATGCGACGGAAAACACTGGCTAATAATTTAAAGTCTGTACTCAGTGCAGCACAGCTGACTGAATTAGGTATTGATCCGGTTTCACGTCCTGAGCAGATAAGGATTGATGAATTTATACGAATAGCGAAATTTATGATCAATTAGTGTAAAATTAATAGTACATGCCTGATCTTGGAGGTTGATTTGTTCCACCGTTATGGAAAAAAAGCGAAGTCGCTAAATGTTAAATCTCTGCGCGACTTAACACGTATCGTTCAAGCCCCACTTTTGTTGGCCGAAGACAAGCGAAAAGTATTGATTACACAAATTCGTGAGGTCAGTGCTTTAGAAGAAGCGCGGTTCGATAGTTTGTGCTTAAGTCTTATGCATAATTTTGTGAATCATTGTCAAAATTTACCTGAAACTGCAAACAGTTATTATTCACAGCCAGGCGGGTTTCTGGATCATGCACTAAATCGTACTGAAGCCGCACTGTCCCTGTTTAAACACTATATTATTCAGGAAGGTCAGGCAGAATTATCTGAAGAGCAAAAATTGTGGCAGTATGCGTTATTTTCTGCCGCTATGCTGCAGGGCATCGCTAAATTACAAATCGATTTTTCGATTGAACTTTATGATAACCATGGTCAATTTCTTAAACAGTGGAACCCTCTGCTAGAAAGTTTGGTGGCTATTGGTAGCCATTACAGCTATAAATTTCAAAAAGAAACGGATGAAGAATTTCGTCGTCGCCTTAATCTTTTGCTGGCACGACTACTGATGCCAGCCAGTGGTTTTGCCTGGATAGCTTCAAATCCACAAGTGCTAGCTGTGTGGCTTGCTTTACTTAATGAAGATTTGCAAGGTGCAGGCACCCTTGGTGCTATTCTTATAAGAGCAAACGCTATCGCCCTGCAGCGTTATTTTAACCAAATGATGGTACGAAATTATGGTGCAAGAAGCGGGCGTTATGGTCGGGTAAGTACTTTTGCGGGAGGAGTACCTGAATCTGTTGCAGAAATTGAGCAACAAATGGGTGTGGAATTTATTCAATGGTTAACCAAGGCGCTGGATAGTGGTCGCATTATGGTTAATAAAGCGCCCTTATTTATGGTTCCTGGTGGCATGCTAATGTCGCCTGATGTTTTTAAGTTATTCGTACGAGAGCATCCTGAATATAAAAATTGGCAAGCCGTGCAGAATGGCTTTTTATCACTAGGATTACATCGCCTGGCACCCGATGGCAGTATTCATTCTCGTTTTGAACAAAGTCATACTCAACAAATGCATAGCGGTATTGTTTTTGCTGATTATGCGGTAGCGTTGCCAGCAAAATTACAACTTCATCATTTAACCACCGGAAAAAATAGTACTATTTCTGCCACGGAGCTTATTTATCAATCCCAATCACACAGTCATTTGACGCGCCAACCTCCTAATGTGCAACTAAGTGTGATTCCTCACTTAAATGCTACAGGAAAATGGCAAGCTGTTACAACACCAGCAGTACCTTCCTTATTAAAGCCAGGAGTTACTAACGGTGCCTGATTATGCCATTGGTGATGTTCAGGGTTGTTATGAGCCTCTGCAACGGTTACTTGAGCATATCGAGTTTGATGACAAAAATGATCGATTGTGGTTTGTAGGTGACTTGGTTAATCGCGGACCACAATCCCTTGAAGTGCTACGCTTTGTGAAAAACCTACCAATTACTCCACGCATCACCTTAGGTAATCATGATTTACATTTGCTGAATAAGCTATTTGGTAGACATCCTCGCAAAAATCCTGATGATAGTTTACATGCAGTATTAGCTGCTAGCGATAGCGAAGAACTGGGACACTGGTTGCGTAATCAGGCTATTCTATACCATGATGCAACATTAAATGTCGTCATGTGCCATGCGGGTATTCCTCCGATGTGGAATTTAACCGAAGCGAAACAACATGCACGTGAATTGGAGTTAATGTTAGCAGGTGAAAATTATACTTATCTTTTTGATCACATGTATGGAAATAAGCCTGCTTGTTGGGCTGATGATTTAACCGGTATCGCCCGATTACGAGTGATTACCAATTATTTTACACGCATGCGCTTTTGCGATGCAAAGGGTTGTTTGCTTCTTGATTATAAAGGCACAATTCGAGCTGCTCCTGCAAATTATCTCCCCTGGTATGCAGTTCCTGGGCGCAAACCGATTCCGACGGATATAGTGTTTGGTCACTGGGCTGCTTTGGAGGGTAAATCTCCGGATCCCGCGCTTTATGCGATTGATACAGGTTGTTTATGGGGACGCGAATTAACGGCGCTTCGCTTACAGGATAGACAGCGCTTTTCTGTTCCTGGAATAAAAAATTAAAATTTCGCTTCTGAACAAGACAGCCCTGCATATTTTCTTTGCATCGAGTGTGAGAAAATCTTAAGAATGCCTTAAAGCTGCACTAGAGTGAGGTCACTGTCATTTCCTTCACCAAGTGTTAATCTATAGAGAAAGTCAGTAAGGGTGCTGTACTCAACAGTTATGAATTTATGAGAAAATTTTTTTGGCCAACAGTCGTATTATTGATTCTGCTAATTAGTGGGTGGTTTGGCCTGCCATTGCTAACGCGGGACACAATAGAGGTTGTTCATCCTGTCTATGGAAATGCCGTGCAAGCTGCCTATGCCACAGGGACGGTTGAGGCAACGGTCATGTTACCTATTTCTACTCATCTATCTGCCCGTTTAATTAAATTAAATGTGGATGAAGGCAGTGACGTGATTAAAGGACAAGTATTGGCTCAGTTGGAGGATGCTCAGTTACGGCATTCGTTGCTTGAGTTAAAGGAAAAAGAAACCCTGGCGCAAAAACGTCATGAACGAAATGCTGCTTTAGTTAAAAAAGGGGTCATATCAAAAGATGAATACGACAGGACACTTGCGGAATGGAATGCCGCGCGGGCCGCTGTGCAAGGTGTGGAAGCACAAATTAAGTATTTACAGCTTATTTCTCCTGCTGATGGTCGCATTATTCGTCGCGATGGCGAAATAGGACAATTAATTCCTGCCAATCAGGCTGTTTTCTGGTTGTCCTGCTGCGCTCCTTTGCGCATCTCCACTGAAGTTGATGAAGAAGACATCGCCCAGGTTCGTGTAGGGCAGAAAGTATTAATACGCGCGGATGCTTTCCCTGGGCGCATTTTTAACGGCAAAGTGCAAAGTATTACGCCAAAAGGCGATCCGATTGCCCGTAGTTACCGTGTGCGTATCAGTTTTACAGAAAAAACACCTTTATTAATTGGCATGACAGCAGAGACTAATATTATTTTGCATGAGAAACAAAATGCCTTATTGCTGCCGATGACTGCTGTTGTAGAAAATAAAATTTGGCGAGTAAAGCAGGGGCGGCTTATTCAGTCGTCTGTTGTGTTGGGCGCAAAAGGTTTTAAACAGGTAGAGATATTACAGGGGGTTAAGCCGGAGGATTTGATTGTTTTACGACCCACGCCTGCATTAAAACAAGGGGAACGTGTCAATACTGTTCTTGTCGAGCAGGAAAGAGAATGAAACTATTTTTGAGTATTGCAATAAGACATTTATTAGCTCGAAAACGACAAAGTATAGTATCGCTGATGGGAATCATTTTGGGTGTAGCTTTTTTTTTAACAATCTCCTCGTTAATGCAAGGTTCAGAAAAAGATTTTATTCGTCGTCTTGTTGATAATTCACCTCATATTACCATTGTGGATGAATACAGGAACCCTCGCTTGCAACCTGCGCAGCAATTTTACAAAGAGGGTGTTATCGAAATTCGTAATGTAAAACCCATGACCGAGACACGTGGGATTCGTGGTTATGAGCAAATAATGACTTATTTATATACCCTACCGGATGTCATTGCCTCACCCGTTCTAATAGGTCAAGCCTTAGTCAGTTTTGCCGGCAGAGACGTCTCTATTACCTTAAACGGTATGGTCCCAGAGGAAATAAAAAAAGTTTCAACCATTGAAAATTATATGCTTGAAGGGACAGTTGATGATTTGCTAGTAAATCCCGATGGTATTGTGATTGGTAGTGAATTAGCACGTAAGTTGTCATTAAAATTAAATGACAATATTACGGTAACAGCGCCCACAGGGCAGGTGCGAGTTTTTAAAATTCTCGGTATTTTTCGTACTGGTCGTTCAGATTTTGATGCAAGTCAAGCTTTTGTGAGTATCAAGCGCACCCAAGCTTTATTGAGCCGTACCCATCGCGCCAACAATATAGTCATCAAATTACTCAATCCTTATGAGGCGCATGCATTAGCTGCGCGCATTGAAAAGCAAGTGGGTTATCAAACTATTTCCTGGCAAGAAAAATCAGAGGACATGCTCAACACATTGGTTATTCGTAATATTATTATGTATAGCGTAGTAAGCGCAGTACTCCTTGTTGCCGCATTTGGTATTTATAATGTGATTTCCACGGTTGTCATGGAAAAACATCGCGATATCGCGATTCTTAAATCGATGGGATTTCATAAGCGTGATGTACAGCTTATCTTTGTTATCCAGGGAATATTGCTTGGCCTTGTCGGTTGTTTGCTGGGATTGCCGTTGGGCAGTGGCCTAATGTATAGCCTAATGCAGGTGAAATTTAAGCCTCCCGGCAGTACGGAAATAATTGCCATGCCCTTGGATTGGAGTTATCTTCAGTTTTTAATTGCTGCGGCTTTTGCAATGACTGCGGCCATCATTGCAGCCTTGCTTCCTGCCCGCAAAGCAGCCTTGGTTCAGCCCATTGATATTTTGCGTGGAGGCCTCTAGTGTCAGTATTAATAAAGGCTGAACAATTGACGAAACGCTTAACAGGGGAAGTGCCTGTTACTTTGGTCAGTGACATCACCCTTGCAATAGAGGCTGGCGAATTTGTAGTAGTTACAGGTCCTTCGGGCTCTGGTAAATCCTCCTTGCTTTATTTATTAGGCTTATTGGATAGGCCAACTGAAGGGAAATTATGGTTATTGGGAGAAAATACAGCCAACTACAGCGAGGATAAATTGGCTGATATGCGACTTGCTAAGCTTGGTTATGTATTCCAATTTCATTTTTTGCTTCCGGAATTTAGTGCATTGGAAAATGTCATGCTTCCTATGCAGCGTTTAGGGAAACTGTCGAAAGAGGCTATTAAAGAGCGTGCTGGTAATTTGTTAGTCAGTTTGGGTTTGGCAGAACAGCTCCATAAACTTCCCAAACAACTCTCTGGGGGGCAAAGCCAACGCGTAGCCATTGCCAGAGCGCTCGCCAATGAACCACAGTTAATTTTGGCGGACGAGCCAACGGGAAATCTCGACACCGCCTCAAGTATAAACGTGCAAACGATTTTAAGGACGCTTGCTCATCAACAACAACGTGCTGTCGTAGTTGTTACGCATGAACCTACTTTTGCAGCCATGGCTGACAGGGTTATTCATATCGTGGATGGCAAAATTCAAAGTTAATGTCCTTATTTAATCATTTTGGTATAATTTTGTGCTACTCTTAAAAAGTAGCTTTCTCTTATAAGGGCCTATCATGAAAAAATCTGCAAAAATTTCCCGACAAAACAAAGGCAAAAAAATTGCAAAAGAGCAGTTAAATAAGGTTTCAGGAGGTAGTAGCACACCACAAACTGAGCTGGGCTGTGACGAAAATGGTGTTCGTGTCGGTATATTAGGGCCAGTAGGAGGATCACCTCAAAACGCAAAAAAATAATAAACATCATCAGGTATGGCAAAATAGTTCCCCTCTTCCCTCGAAGGGCGAACATCCAAATCATTAGGCTATAGGATTTGCCAACAAGGTGGCTACATGTGCTTTTTATTGTATGTTGGTGGGCTTATTGTCGACTAGCCAAACCCACATGCTCCTATAAGATCACAACGTAATTTCATTATCCAATTCAAACAGGTAAAATAGCAGCTGGAGCAGAAGAGTATTTACAAATGGTTTTTATGCCTAATTTTAGTTGGATTTGATAGTGAACAAATTTTTATTTTTGCCAATCATTGCTGTTTATAATTTACTAATTATTTCGCAAGCTGTTGCACAACCTCATTTTTCACCTGCAAAACCTTTGCCTGCTTCTCATTATGCCATCAATAGCTCTGCCTTATGTGCTACCGCCAAAGAGACCCTGGCCTATTTAAATAAAGGGGAGCACTATGACCCACGGGTGATTCATGAGGGTAGGGTTTTTAAGCTTCCACTTGCACGTATTAAAGCAACGTTGCGATTTATTTGTCAGCATCAAAAGGAATTAAACAATCCTGTTTTTGTAGAACAACATTTTGATTTCATTCGTTGGTATCCAGATGTGGAGCAAACCAAACCGCTTAAATTAACCAAACCATTACTTGCAAAGTTACCGAATGATAAAATTTTAATGACCAAATATTACGTTCATCGGGCCAATGCTTCAAAGACACCTAATGCCACCTATCCTTTTGCGCTACATGCTTTGCCTAAAGATGAAGGAACATTGACCCTTGAGGACGCAGAGGCAAACCCTGCGCTACTGCGATTCCATTATGGAAAACAAGCCATATTAAAAGGGGCATTAACTAGAAAACAAGTCCCGGTACTTGCTTATCTAAGTCGGGATGATTTGGAAGCTGCTTTAATGCAGGGGACAGTGATCGCGGATTTTGGCAAGCAGCATATAAAAACATTCAATGTCCATCGCTGTAACAATATACCCTATGAGAAAGCCCAAAACCCTTACCAGCAAGAGCGTTATTGGTATTTTAAAGCGGTGGATGGGATTAAAGGCTATGGTAAAGACGCGGAACATAAAATTACAGTGAACACTGAAGTTACTTTTGCAGCGGATCTTGAACAATTAGGCTTGGGTAAAATTTTAATGATTCAGTACCTGGATGAGACAGGGAAAATAGTGACACGAGCTGGTATTTTGGCGGATACTGGTGGGGCTTTTCAACATAATTTATATCAGGTTGATTTTTTAGCAGGAAGTTATGCTGGGCGAGACGCATTTTATAAAGCAACTCGTCATCTACCCAACTACGTGACGGCCTATTTCATGGTATTGAAAAAATAAAGATGAAAATTTTTATACTGTTTTTATTACTACTAAACTCACTAGTGCATGCTTTTTCTTGTCAGGATGCTCAAACCATTCATCAAGCACCCATCCAATTCGACAAAGAGCGTATTGCCTTAACCCGGCAATACCAGCTAACCCATTATGGGATTGATTCGCAGTCGATTGAAATTGAACCAAAAATGATTGTCTTACATTGGACATGCATCCCTACGTTTGAGGCTACATTTCGTATATTTAATCCAGCTGTTTTTCCGCAAAGTTCACCACGTCTTAAAGAGTTGCCCGGCAATTTAAATGTGTCAAGTCATTTTGTAGTTGATCGCGATGGTACTATCTATCAATTGATGCCCGAAAACTGGATGGCAAGACATGTTATAGGACTAAATCATTATGCCATTGGTATTGAAAATATAGGTGGTGTAAACAGTATAGATGACTTGACTGAGGCTCAGGTGAAAGCCAATGCCTTTTTAGTGTGTCATTTAAAGAAAAAATATCCGGCTATAAGCCATGTCATTGGCCACAGGGATTATTTAAATTTCAAACACACCGCGCTTTGGTTGGAACGAGATCCTAATTATCAAACGGATAAGGATGATCCAGGACCTGTTTTTGTAGAGAAAGTAAAACGGTTGGTGGAGCAGAACTAACCCCTTTTTAATCAGTCATTAATCTAAGAAATAAATGCAACAAGAGAAGCAGGATAAGGACGGGAATATAAACAAACACCAAACCTTTATTAATGGGTTTATTTCCCGTATTTATATTAACCTTTAAACTGTTGTTAACGTTTGAATCATAGAAGGTGTCTTTATCAACAATGATTGCCTGGGGGGGAAGCTGACTTGATTCTGTCGTGAGACTACTGGTTTTTTTAATCGCCGTGCCTATGGCTAAAAATTCAATTAAGCCATTCCCCAATTGATACACATAAGTTTTCACACCAATCACATCATCCGCGCCAATTGCTTTGGCTTCTTCATTAATGATGGCCAAGGCATTTTCACGGGCATCATATATTAAACGGGTTAATTCATTAATTTCGCCGCGCACAAAAGATTTAATAGTTGAAGTAATACCGCCAATCATGCCTAGAGAATACACAGAAGTACCCAGCAGCAGACGCAGAGGCATGTAGCCTTTGCTAATCATGTTCCACAGTTCAATATTCGTCATATCGCTGCTAATGGGCTCATTAAATTTGTCACCTGGTAACTTTGGATGGTAGGAAGCAGTGCCCAGCATCAACATTTCATTAACGCCGCCGAAAGGAAGAATGGTGGTTTTAATGCCAAGCACCGCATTTGCCTTATGCTCTTTAGCATGACCAATGATACGACCTAATGCTAAATGGCGGGTATGGTTGAAAATATTAGAGTATTCTTTAATTTCTCCTCGAGCCAGTGTTTTTAAACTGCCGAGAAGACCTCGACCAATTCCCATCGAATAGGCCACATTGCCAAAGGCAAAGCAAATGGGCTTAAAGCCTGCATCCAATTGCGCATAAAGTTCTTGACCGTCTGCCGAAGTTGAAAATTTATTAGCTGGGGTTGTGCCGTTGGCATGAATGGCGGAACCAATTGCTAAAAATTCAACATTACCGCCATGAGAAATAAGTTGGCTATCGACGCCTGTGACACCTGTAGCATTGTAATTGACAGCCTCCTGCAGCAGGCGTTGATAAGCTGTTTTTCGACCATCCTCAATCAAGCGGGTAATCTGAGTTAATTCTCCGCCCAACATTGCTTTCAATCCGGTACCCACACTACGAATAAGTCCTAGGGAGTGAACACTATTTCCAACCACAATATTGCCGGGGGCATAGCCTTTTTCTGCTAAACAATAAATTTCATTACCCGATAATCCAGTGGTGATAGCCATAGCGCTACCTCGCTGCCGGAATTTGTTACACAAAGTATAGAACTAGTTTCATTAAAATGTTTAGTACAATACAATGCGATTAATGTCAGCTCTCTTAAAAGGTAGCCTCGATGCCTTCAATCGAAACAAAAAACCTTCTTTTAAGGCCACCTCAACCTGGTGATGAATTTCCGCTTAATCAGGCTATTAGGGCGTCTCTGACTGAACTTTCGCGCTGGATGCCTTGGGCCTCTGATCCGAGTCTGGAAGTAACAAAATCATTTATTGATGAAAGTAGGGCTAATTGGGGAACGCTGCGGCAGAAAGACATGCCCTTTATTGTCTTGTTAAAGCAAGAATGTTGTATTATTGGAGCCAGTGGTTATAACGATCAAAGTGATCCTGCCGTTCCCTATTATGAAATCGGTTACTGGATACATAGTCACTATGTGGGTAGAGGATTTGCTACTGAATTAACGATTGCCCTTACTCGTTATGCCTTTGATTATTTAAAGGCGGTGAGAGTACAAATTTGTTCTCAGTCATATAATGTTGCTTCACTGCGAGTCATTGAAAAATGCGGTTATAAGTTTGAAGCAAGACTTCACAATCAATGTCTGGACTTGCTAACTAGACAGCCCGTAGATAGACTGGTATTTGCCCGTTTTGATACAGACAGTCTTCCATCCCTTTATCTCAAAGTTACTTTATAGCTGTATATCAGTGAGAAATTGGTTTTTGCTTGCTTTTTCTATATTTTGCTCTATTTCTTTAAGAAAGAAAGGAAGGTAATTTTTTCTTTTTTCCAGGGGACTTTGAGCCATTGTCGCTTTATAAGGAGATAACTATGCTTAAATATATAATTGCCTGGCTATTAGGAGTTCCATTAAGTATATTGGTATTAATCTGGTTAATTTCTCATATTTTTTAATGCGAGAAAATTTCAATTAAACAAGGAAGGTTACTATGATAAATGAAACAAACCATTGTCATCATCTCTTTAAACGTATTTCCTGGACTGCAGTGTTCGTAGGTGCGCTTGTCGGCGTAGGTTTGGGATTCTTGCTAAACTTATTTGGGATTGCGATAGGTTTAAGTCTTTTTACCTTAAATGAGGAGGGCGCTACAGTACTTGCCATTGGCGGGTTATTGGGTTTGCTGATAGGTGTTATTGCTTCAATGATAGTGGCTGGCTATGCTGCCGGTTACCTGGGACGTTTTTATTGCCCTAAACGCAATCTGGGTATTCTTTACGGATTTACAACCTGGGTTATCTCTTTAATACTAGGTGCTATTATGGCAGGCCATATGAGCAATTACGTTTCTACCTATACTACTCATGTTTCTCGCGCAGTAACTACAACCGTTCAGGCCAATGCGCCGACTGGAGGTCAAGCAACCAATCAAACAGCAACCACACCTGCTGGAACTGCAGTCCCTGCAAATGTTTCTCCAGATAGTTTGGCTTGGGGTGCCTTCATGATCTTCGCACTCTTTTTTATTGGCGCTATCTCTACTTGTATTGGTGCCTGTTGGGGAATGAGTTGTAAAAGAGAGGATGAGTGACTTTATTCAAGTCGGGGATCTTTGTAATCCCCGCCCCTTGCTTCAATGAAATCTCTATACTTAAGGAAAGAATCAATGAGTAGGGAGGCTTATATGAATAAATTAAGTGGAGTTAGAGTCGCTATTTTGGCTGCCAATGGATTTGAACAGGTAGAGCTGGAAAAGCCTCGTAAAGCGTTGGAAGAGGAGGGGGCGGAAACAGTATTAGTTTCCCCAGAAAAAGAGCAGGTACAAGGTTGGAATCATTATGAAAAAGGCGATGTTTTTCCTGTTGATATGTCTCTGGATGAGGCAAGTGCCCATGATTTCGATGCCTTGCTGTTGCCAGGCGGGGTGATTAACCCAGATAGGCTGCGTACTTTTCCTAAAGCTGCTTCCTTTGTGAGCGAAATGGAAAAACAAAAGAAACCGATTGCGGCGATTTGTCATGGACCATGGCTACTGATTAATGCAGAGGTTGTTAAAGGACGTAAAATAACATCCTGGCCTTCTATAAAAGTCGATTTGAGGAATGCAGGCGCTGAATGGGTAGATCAGGCGACAGTCTGTGATAACCAACTATTAACCAGTCGCAAACCTGATGATATACCAGAATTTAATGAGGCGATGATTGATTTGTTTCAAAGTGCGGTGCATAAATGAGTCTACTCCCTGAATAAAACAAGGTTTGTTGACTTGTTTCATTCAGGGTATTACTCTTTGCAGGTTATACAGGAACCACCTGAAAGAGCAAAAGAAGCAACAAGATAATTATCAATACCCCTACAATTCCGGATGGACGATATCCCCAACCCCTGCTGTAAGGCCAAGCAGGAGCAAGACCTACCAAAAGAAGAATCAGAATTAGCAATAGAATCAAACCCATTTTAAATTCCTCCTTGAAAAAGACCTAAAGCTTTCACCTTTTAATTATAGTAAACCGCCGCAAAGCTAAAGAACATTACCGTTAATTTAGATTGCTAATCATCCTTAATGAATAATTTTAATCCATATGATATACTCCCGCCGCCACAAGTCCGTGGCATAACATTGGAGACTGACTATGAAGGTAGCAAAACTCGCCATTTTGTCGATGATTGTAAGCGGAAGCTTGGCGGCCCAAGATATTAAAATTGTGGGAACAGTAACAAAGACAGCGAAAGTTCCGGCTGCTAAAAATGCAGCTGCCGCAAAGAATATCACAAAAGCAGCAGGCAATAATGTAAAACAAATTAAATTTCTAGATATTCAATTATCAGCAAAAGCGAAACAAAATCTTGCTAACCGAGCTAAAAAGGCTCTCTCTCATACTCAGCAATTTACTTTCAGTGCTGGAGATGCTTCAGGTAGTGCTGTACAACTTGGAATGAATGACGTTCCTGTATTAAATCAAGGGATGCATGGTACCTGTGTAACGTTTGCGACTACAGCTGCAGTGGATGCTGCTTTAGGAAAAGGCGATTATATTAGCCAATTGTGTCAATTAGAGCTTGGTCGCTACCTTGAACAAAATGCCTATGGTAGCAGTGGTTGGAATGGTTCATTTGGCCGTATTGTGCTTAATCAAATGGATGTTTTTGGTATTGTTAGCAAAGAGCAACAACTTTCTCAAGGCTGTGCTGGCATTACCGAATATCCTATACACGGTAGTGAGCCTGATGTACAAATGACACCGGAAGAATACCATCAAATGAGCGAAAATCTCGGTGAAAAAATTGCCTGGTCTCCGGTTTTGGATATCATGAATGCTATTTCTGACCGTACTGATACTAATCAAGTAGTCGCTGAGGTAAAACGTGCGTTAAAAGCACAGGACAGACTTACTTTCGGGGTGTTATTGCTGGATTTTGACTTAGGTTTCATGGGGGCTGTTGGTACCAACAAGACTACTTTTGATTCTTGGGTATTAACACCAGAGATTGCCAGGGACGTTTATTTAAGTCCAAATTTTGGTGGTCATGAAATGGTAATTACCGGATATGATGATAATGCCGTAGCGATTGATGAGAAAGGAAATGAACATCGTGGCTTGTTTACTTTACGCAATTCCTGGGGTGATGATGTAGGTGATCACGGTAATTTCTATATGTCTTACGATTATTTTAAATTACTGGTGATTGAAGTACAGCGCATTCGTAATATGGAAGGTACAGAGGACTAATCATCTGACTTACCAGAAGTTTATTTACTTCTGGTAAGTTCTTTTATTTATTTTCAGAAATCGCAACAACCTTATTTTTTCCACTTGCTTTTGCACTATATAAAGCTTTATCTGCCAATTCAATCAATTCTTCTTTATTTTTACTATCTGTAGGAAAAACAGCAATTCCAATAGAAACAGTTATTGGTACTATGGGCTGAGCGCCATATTTAATTTGCAGTTTTGAAACAGCAACTCTAATTTTTTCAGCCTGCTTTTTAGCTTTGTCTAAATCGATATTATGAAGCATGATAATGAACTCTTCACCTCCATAACGTGCGGTAATATCTCCTTGTCTTGTATATCCTTCCAATATTTTACCAACTTCCCTCAAGGTGCTATCACCCGCGTCATGGCCGTAATTGTCATTAATTTTTTTAAAATGATCGATATCCAGCATTAATAAGGCGAAAGAAAGTTGACTACGCTCTGCCTGATGGATCTGCTTAAAAAGAGCATCTTCAAGATAACGTCGATTATAAAGACCTGTGAGAGGGTCGCGAATAGATTGATAACGTAAATTTTCCCGTAAACGTACATTGGCCAGAGCTAGTGCGGTTAATTCAGCAAAGGCAGTAATAATTAACCGAGATTCCTCATTTAAACTAAATGAGGAGTCAGAAACTTCAATAGATAGAAGACCGTAAATATCGTTTTGAGCCATGAGAGGGACACAAATAAAAGCAGGTAATTTTTTACCACCACTGATATCTATATGGTCACAAACTAATTCCATCTCTGCTTTTTTAATAAAGTGAATTCGCCCAAGTCTTATAGCCCAGCACCGTTCTGGTATGATTATTGATTCCTGACTGTGCGGTTTACCCCAACTCACGGCTTTCTCAAGATAGTTTTTAGAAGGATGCATAATAAAGAGATAGCCACTACTGAAAGTAAGTAATGAGTGCGCATATTTGGCCATTACTCTACTTAATTCTTCTTGTGAGTTGGCAGCCAACATGATATCACTCATGTCCACTAACAACGTTATTTGTTCGTTTTTTAGCTGTAACTTTTTCATTCCCTCTGATAATTTTTCATAAGACTCCTGAAGCTTGGAATGTTCTATCACTCGACTGGTGATATCACAAACGGTATGAACTACACCTTTCATTTCATTATGTTCACTTTTTATTTGGCTAGCGCTCAGTTCATAAACATTTTTGCCATGTTCATGCTCAACTTCCACGACTTGAGCAGTCTCATCCGGCTGTAAAGAACTTTTCCAAACCTCTACCAGGTATCGCTTATTTTGTGGTAGATCGGCTAATGCGTCATTTATATCCATGCCTATGCTTAATGTTTTACTGAATAAGCGTCTAAATTCTTGCTGATAAGCGTCATTAAAAATTTCAAAGCGATTTTTACTATCAAGTGCGGCTATCATATCTTTAGTGCTCTCAATAATCTGACGGAGATGCGTTCTTATATGGCGATTTTTATGTTCGATAATCTTGCGATTGATTAATTCTATATTGGCTAATATAAAGGGTATTATTAAAAAAACGAGGCCCAAAGTACTGCCGATAATTAATAGTACGCTGCCTATTTGCGCACTGTTAATGGTTAAACGATTTCTTTCACTTAATAAAACCTCTTCAACCGATTTAATTTCTTGAGCTAAACTTTTAGCCTCATTTGAGACTTGACTACTGCGATTAAATAGAGCAAGACCTTCGGGGGTGTTTAATTTATTATTAGCTTTTAAATCTATTACCTGGTGTAGAAGAACAAGTCTTTCCTCAATCAATGCTGCGTATCGACGGATTCTTTCATTCTGCTTGTGGTTATTTTTAGTAAGCGCCAAAGATGCTTGTAAATACTCATTAAGCTTGGGCCTGGTAATAGTCATGTCTTTGAGGAAATTTTTATTCCCCGATACCAGATAAGCACGTTGATCCGCTTCAATTTCTGCAAAAGCGTAAAGTGAGGCATCAATTTTTCCAAGAACTTCATAGGTGTGATTAACCTGCAGATTGGCTTCAATAAGGCTTTTCAACTGCGAGTAAGACAAATAACTAATAGTGCCCAGAGTTAACAGGGCTATTAAAAAAAGAAAGTTTAATACCAATAGATTAAGTCTAATGGGTTTTGATTTCTCGAACATCCCTATCCTTAGATTATCAGTACAAATTAAAATATAGCAAATCCCTTGTTCAAAATAGCAGTAAGCCCAGTTATGGGGCTAATTAAAATAGATTTTTAATGAGAGTAGCGTTCTGAATAGTTTCGCTGAATGATGTCTAATAGCTCAAATTGTAACAAAGGAGGAATGGGTAAATTTACCCATGTTTATATTATTTCCATTAAGATAAAATAATAAACAAATAGATTGTTTTTAATTAATTTAAGGAAGTAAGTATGCCTTATAAAGGTCCCCACAGCGATATGTTCTCACTACACTGGGCAGAAGGTTTGAACCCATCAGTGAAGGGAGTAATCCAAGAATTGAACACCATTTCCAAAGACGTAACCATGTTATGTCTTGATCTTAGCAGTTTTCAACATTTCTCCAGTGAGGAGTTGGTGGATATTTTTAAAGCTATTCCTGCTAACGTTACGTCCCTGCATCTGGCGGGACAATTTTCCGATGACCTATCGCATGAACAACTATTCGAGGTGTGGCAGGCAATTCCCAAAACTATAGCCTCTCTTCATTTATTTAAAATCTCACGCATAGTCTCTGTATTGCCTGAAAGTATCACTGCTCTGCATTTAAGTGGTGGGGCTCTTAACAATAAAGCTACCGAGGAATTAGTTCAGCTGATTCAATCTATTCCAGCCAGTGTTACTACTCTGGATTTAAGGAACAACAGCTTTGGTAGCAAATCTACCGATGAACTCATTGCAATTTTACAAGCAGTCCCAGCTAGCCTAATTTCATTATACTTAATGAATAATGGATTGGGGCATAAACCTGCCGAGGAGTTAAAGGCAATTTTTGCAGTGTTTTCGGGGCGTCCACTCTTATTAAACCTAAGTCACAATCATCTATTTAAAGACAAAAATGCTGCAGAAAAGGATCAGGTTCTTAACGCTTTAGGTGAGAATAGCCAGCGCTTTATTCTCACAAGAAATGGCGAATCCGATTTAGCCCGGGCACGGTGGTTGATGCCTGCAATAATGGAGAAATATAATCTTCCCTCTGAGATAGCAAGCCATATACTGTTTTTTCTAGGGGCAGATAGTCCTTATAATACAGGTCCTAGTTTTTTTAAATTTCAGTTAAAAAAAGCGACCAAGACAATAGAAGAGATTAAAGAAAAAAGAGCTGAGACACGACAATGTCTTTAGGTGGGGGCAGGGCGACTTCATACCATTTTGCGCAAGATAATCGTGTGAAATTAATGCAACATGTGCCCCTATTAGGTGGGTAATTAAAGTAAGAGAAACCGAGTCAGGACCACCTTTTACCTTTTTCAACCATACATCCTTCCCTTATAGCAAGCTACTAATGATTAGAAAGTGTTTTTTATCCTGCAGCACCAGTATTTTAAATCAACGCCTTTCATGGTTTATGATACAGTAAAGAAGGCAGCTCATGGATTAAAAAATAATGAAAAAAATACTCATCCTCTTGTTAATTTCGTTAAACTGTTTCGCAGATGATTATCCACATAATATTACTGGCTTGTATAAATGCAAGGGGGCGGAGATTGATACTGGAGCAGTATTTTCTTGTCGAATGAATATTAAAAAAACCAAACATACCTATGATGTGGTTACCAAATGCAATGATGGAGCATTTTATTTAGGAACAGGGATTTATGACCTGACAAAACACCATCTTTCACTGGTTTTTATCAATCCAAAGAATAAAGAAGAAACCGGCGTTGCAATTGCTGATATCAACAAAAATGGTTCTATGAATTCGGTATGGACGCATTTAAATAAAACAACGCTTGGACAGATGAATTGTACGAAATTGTTGCTGACAACTAGTTGAGTTTACTTTACCGCGCAAATTCTTGCTTTGCATACGCTACTCTCGCAGCAACTGCTTCCTTTTCTTTGGCGGCATGGGCTTCAATTTGTTGATAGCGTTTAAGCCCGCCTTCGCGGTTGGCAATTTGAATATTTAATCCAGGTCGTGCATTAAGCTCCAACATTAAGGGGCCGTGTTTCTTATCGAGCACAATATCGACACCTAAGTAGCCAAGACCAGTTAATTCATAGCAACTGGCAGCAATTTCCAAAATTTTATCCCAGTAAGGAACAGTAATATCTACAATCGGCGCCAGGGTATCTGGATGATAGTCAATCGGGTCATTTTGAAAGACACCACCTAGTGTTTTTCCTGTGGCCAAATTAATACCTACACCGATAGCACCTTGATGAAGATTGGCTTTTCCCCCAGATTGTCGTGTTGGCAAACGCACCATAGCCATTGCAGGGTAGCCTAACAGCGTAATAATACGAATATCAGGAATTCCCTCATAACTCACTTCTTTGAAAACAGGATCCACAACAACACGATGTTCGATAATGGCGTAATCACTGTGCCCTCCAAGGCTGTAAGCGCCGCTCAATAAACAGGAAAGATGGTAGCTAAGTTCCTGACTTGTAAACAATTTGCCATTAATTTGTCGATATCGACCAAAAACGCGATCAGTAATCACAATAATACCGTCACCACCTGCCCCATGGGCAGGTTTAATGACAAAATCTTTGTAGGGTTCTAAAATTTTATCGATGCTTTTGATTTGATGTTCACTGTCTATGAGCTCATAGAGTTTCGGAACGGCTATACCTGCCTGAATGGCCAACTTTTTTGTTTTTAACTTATCATCGACTAATGGATAAAGTTTACGGGCATTGTACTTTAAAACATAGTCGCTATTGCGACGATTAATGCTTAAAATTCCGCGTTTGTGCAGCCGGCGGTAGAGTTTCCACATTATAAGCGTTCTCCGCCCAGCGCTTTAAAGCGCAGCAACTCAGAAAGTCGATAGCCTCTGTATTGACCAAACCATAAAATAAGTGCCAGTAACACCAGGAGTAGCTCCGGAAACGCAAAAACCAGGTACTGCATGGGTTCATAATTCATGGCACCATAAGCAATGACTGCGGCAACAAGACTACCTATCCCTGATTTAATGGCATCTGCAGCGCCGCGCTCATCCCAGGTGATACACATGCGTTCAATAGTCATTGTTAAAATGACCATGGGGAATAAAGCTACAGATAAACCGGATTCTAATCCCAAATTTTGACTCATCACGCTGATAAAAATCATTAACAAAATAACGACGGTAAGAATCGCTGCCAATCGTGGCACCAAAAGCAATCGCAGTTGATCAAGATAAAATCTGGCCAGAAGTCCAAAAGAGACAATGATAACAAATAAGGTGATGCCCCAAATAACATGTGTTTCACGAAAGGCGAGAGCAATCAATACGGGCATGAAAGTGCCAAAAGTTTTTAAGCCCACAAAGTTGCGTAGCAACAGAATAATAAAGGCGCCGATGGGAACAGTAAGTAAAATTTTATAAGTTTCCTGGGCACTTACCGGTAATTGCAACAGTGAAAAACGAAGCAGTTGAGAATCCGTTTGCACACCTCGTGCTTTTGCAATGGATAAGGCATTAATTGGCGTCGGAGAAACAGTGAGATTAAAAACAGGTTTTTTTCCACCAATGACACCATAAACGGGTTCAAAACCATATTGCCAGACTAAAAAATCTTTTGGAAAACCGGCGCTACCCGTTCTAGGGTTGATGTATACCCAGTTCTTGCCATTATAAACCACCATAAATAATTTAAAATCCGCCTTATTTTGATGTTTAAAATAGATTCCTTTAACGGGCATGGCATAAATTTTAGCCTGATTTAATACTACAATGGCTGCTTTAATAACATTCTCATCGGTAAACTCGCTGCCCACTAATAATTTGGCATTACCGTCCTGTTTATTTAATTCTTTAATGGTGCCCTGGGCAAATGTTTGTATATCTGCTGAAGATTGACGAACCTGATTGGTAATTGCTTCCACTGCTGCTTGTTGATTTTCGTTTAAAAGCTGTGCTTTTACAGCCGGTGGTTTGGCCAGAGACGACTCATTGTTATCTGTTTCACGAAAAATGGCTCTATAGTAAAGGGATTGAGTTCCACTACTTCGTCGCAGAGACCAAATTGTCACGCGATTATAGCCGCTTAAATTAGTAGTGACCCCATAGTTATGGGAAACAAAATATTCATCCAGAATGGCAAAGTAAGGAGGCATGTAGGGAATTGTAAAACTCGCTTTCACCGGGGTATTTCTTTCAGCCGTAAAACGCAAATGGGCTTCGACCATCCAACTGTTTACTGTTTCGGTATCAGTAAGCGGAACATCAAGCATCAGATGGCGATAAAGGAAAACCCCACTTCCAATCACCAATAAGATAAGAATTAAGCCATAAACATGGCGTTTGTTTGACTTCATTTTTTCTCAATTTTTTCAGTTTTAATTAGAAAGGCATGTTGTGGATCAACAAGGCCATCAAAAGCAATGATGGCATCTCTGCCAAGCAGGAGAGGATAATTGAAACGTTTACGATTTGTTAAGTTGACTGGAATAGTCTGTATTTTATTGCCTATTTTAATAGCAATTTTTACTACCGGCCGTTTAATGGGCTCAACGTGATGTTGTTGTAATGACACATGCTCACCAGCCCGAACTTTAATTTTCACTTTGCCGACATATTCACAAGTAAATTCAACCTCTCCATGCTTTCCGGGTACTTTAAAGCGTAAAAAGGCCTTGCCATTCTCTTCAATTTCATGAATGTCAACTGCACTGAGTGACGCTGATTTCGCACCAGTATCCAATTTGGCTGATAAGGTCATATTTTTATCAATTAATGTTGCTTTTTCAACATAGCCATAAATAATTTTTTGATTGGCTGCCATGGAATGCCCTAAAAACAATAATAAAACGACAACAAGAAAACCGCGCAGATTCATTAAATCCTTTCCAAATAGGTGAAACCACTGTAATCCTAGCAGATTTGTAATTTTACGCCCAGAGTCAAGTTGAGTCATTAAGAATTTGTGAAGAATGCGACTTCTGGTTAATTGCTAAATTTTAGAGTAAAAAGAGGTCGCTTTTGGGTAAATTACTCTTGGTGCTGCTTAAAACCTTATTTCTCTGAATTCTTTTCAGAGAGATTGATGGGAAAATCAACATTATCAATAACTTAGACTTCAAAAAACAATAAAAATGGCATAAACATGTCTTTATTTTTCTTTGCTTTATGTTATCATTAACAATGGACCATGTTATTTTGTCCTATTTTAGCTCAAGATGAAAAAATGGTTGCCATTTAGTGCGTAATTAGATACAATTCCCCCCATCTTAGGCCGTGCCTCTATTCGTATGACGAGCGAGCTTACCCCTGAAAATTCTGAATCGGTTGAATCAAGTTCAATTTATTTAATTGCCGGGAGAATGGATGCTCAAAGTCGATTAATGGCAAAGCGATTGCATGAGCTTCGAATTGTATATGCCATATACGGCGCACTGGATGGTTTGAGCCTTTCTTACAGCATGATCAAATACACATTTGACTTGCTCTACGGAAATGGTAATGTCTCTACTTCCGATCTCATGCATGAGTGGATGCTTACTCCAGAAGGCATCGCTGCAGCAGCTACCAGCACCATTACATTAGTCGTCTTTGCAATGCTCGCCAATCATTTTCAGGACGATGATGCCAATAAGTTTAAAAGTTATTTAGCCACCGTTTGGCCTTATTGCCGTGATACCATGAAAGGCTTAAAAAATGCCTATAAGGGCTTTCGTAGTGCGGTACAGGTCATTGACCTCATTGGTGGGCAAAATTTGAATTTTATGATTGTGCCTATGGGGCTCCTCCTTGGGGTATTGTCCGCAGCAAATCGCATCTGGTTTCGTTATCAAGTTAATATTCGTAAAGACATGATGAAAGCCAATGCTAAATTATTGGACGCAATTAAAAACTCTGATAATTTGTCTCTGGCAGAAATAGAACAAAAGCATAGTGAGACTAAAAGCCAATCCATGACTTTAAGACGACAGATGCTGCTTTCTGCAGCTTATGGCGGTGTTGTGGATGGTCTCTATCTTTACGTAGGGGTTTTGTCTTTATGTGCTTTGGCGCCGCAAGTATTTTTAGCAATGACAGTATTTTGTGCCGTTTATTTTATAGCCTGTATTGCCACTCGAATCTACGAAGAATACGATTTTCAACGACGCTTGGTTATCACCCAGGCCAAAATTGATTTGGCCCTATGCGGAAAAAAATTGGAAGTTGAGTTTCTTAATCTTATGAAATCGGGCGAAAGGATTGGCTACGAAGAGCAAAAAAAGTTATTTGCAGAGCAGAAGAAGTTATTTACAGAGATTAATCACCTTTACGAGACGTTTGAAAAAAAGCGCGCTTATCTGCGTGAATTGTCTACTCTTTCCTACTCGTCTGCTTTTTTGGCTGGAATGAAAAATGGTTTAGCAGCTTATGGCGCTCTGGCAAGTTTAATATTTGGCGTGGCTACTATTCTTGTTTTAGCTTCTGCAAGCTTCCCTCCCTTCTTGCTTATTACTTGTATTTCTATGGGCATGGGATTTTTAATTGCCTTTATTGCTCATTCGCTTATTCATGCCCATCGACACCAAATTAAGCAAGAAGCAGAAACCATTCATAATCCACATAATCAACAATTAAATGAAATATTAGTATCACTCAAACAAGCGAATGATCAGGTAAAAGAGCAGATTGCGGAATTAAAACCAGAAAAAATAAAAACTGCAATTACGGATGGAATGGTCGTTGATCCTTCCCCGCAGTTTTTTTTCCAGGAATGGTTCGAGGTGGTACGTTCATTTTTTTCAGGGTTAGGCAAAGGCTCAAAAGCTGTTGACTTTACCATGAATAGCTTTCAGGAGCGGGGTGCAGATGGCCATTATCACGATACCCCTATTATGGTGGGTATCACCGCTCTGAGTGCGCTGGTGCATGGTATAGCTTTGGCCTTGAGAGCCCAGGCACGCGGGTTTGGCAAGGATCCTATTGATAAGGTCCCTTCAACAGTCAATGCAAGTGAAACAGGGGGGGCGCAATCACCTCGTCAAATGGGGAATCAGATAGTGATCGCAAGGTGTTTTCTGATTCCCCGGGTAAAAATCTATCTTCGAAATCTGATTCCATCACCAAGCCTGCTAATCATTCCACCCTTGAAACCAAGCCGATAACCCCCTCTTCAGATACTCCGAAAACAATGGAAAATACCCGCTCTATGTATAGATTTTTCCCGAGCACAAAAAATCAACTGCGGCGTATCCAGAGTGCACCGGAGCTAGGCAAATTAGCTTCCCTTCCTAATGGCCCTCAGAATAATTCGACGCTTGAGTGTTGGTAATTATTTTTGCTGATATAGTTCAGGATTTAACTTAGGATCATTGTACATTTTAAATTGATGATAAATTCGAAAAGTGCGTTGTCTTTGCATGACTTGCCTAACCAGTTCGTCAAGACAAATTAATAATTGATTTTGCTGTTCCTGAATAGTTTGCCATTTCCGTTGACAATTTTGACGATGGATTTCATCCACTTCTTCGCGATGAGTTTGCAATGCCATATGATAAGATTTAAGCGCAAGAATAGACAGGCGATCAATCATCATACCTGGTGTTTCAGAATGTACAGGACATTCTGCAGGTTGTGCTGGTTGTAATTGGGTATATAACCATTCGTCCATAGCTTCCATGCGATTATTACGTTGTTGATTACAATCATCAATCTCACGTTTTGCATGATAAACAAACTCAAATCCCATATCGTCTCGTCTAGCTCTATCTTCTGCATGCCATAAACGATAATTAAAAGCATGATTTTCTTCCACTAATCCCATAAAATTGGTTTCTTTCAAAAGAACCCCGTTGGTTTTCCACTGGACGATACTCTCCTCGTGCAGTTTGGCAATCTCGGAAACTTGCAGTTCAAACATAGTATTAATCAAGGATAAAAAACGTTATAGTATCACGGCTGCGCTTAAATCCGACAATTAAATCACAAATTAGGACAAATGCCTAAGTCTAAAGGAACTACATCCCTCAGGTAAACGCTACTAATTTTGCGCACAAAAATCCCCGCTTTTGTCTACAGATTAAAATAAAGTTTGTTGGATAAAAGACGCAGGATTTTCATGAGAGAAAAAATGTACACCAATTCCCAATAAACGAATGGGTTTAGCTGTCTCCCTAGTTATTTTGTGAAAAAGCGCATGGAATTTTTGTAATTCGGGTGTCGTACTTTTTATTTCTGCAGTAGCCAATTTAAAGTCATGAAATTTTATTTTAATGTACTGATTTTTAATCATTAAATGAGAAGGCAGAAACTGCATTCTTTTTATAAGTTTCTCATAAAGATCGGTGATAATAGCGGTCGCTAACTCGATATCATGAATGTTTTCGATCAAAGTGGTTTCTACACTAAGAGACTTGCGCTCTCTATTAGGCTGTACTGGCCTATTATCAATTCCACGTGATTGATAATAAAGATTTTCACCTAATTTACCGAAGTGATTAACGAGCATTGACAGAGACAGCGCTTGTAAATCAGCACCAGTATGTAAATTCATATGTTGCAGTTTTTTTGCGGTAACTTTACCTACGCCAAACAATTTAGTAACAGGAAGTTGGCTAACAAAGGACAAAACTTGTTCAGGACGAATAACGAATAAACCATTGGGTTTATTCCAACCAGAGGCAATTTTAGCCAAAAACTTGTTGGGAGCCACACCGGCTGACGCGGTCAGTTGCTCTGTTTGCCAAATTTTGTGACGGATAGCCTCCGCTATCCAGGTAGCACTGCCGCGGTAAAGCGCAGACTCACTAACATCAAGAAAGGCTTCATCCAGGGCTAAGGGTTCTACTAAATCAGTAAATTCTCTGAAGACACGATGAATCGATTCTGATATTTGACGATATTTTGGCATATTAACAGGTAATACAATCAAATCAGGACAGTGTCGATAAGCAATGGCAGTAGGCATCGCTGAATGAATACCATACTGCCTGGCAATATAGTTACAGGTACAAAGCACCCCTCGCTGATTGGTAGCACCGCCTACCGCTACGGGTTTTGTGGCTAAAGATGGATTATCGCGGATTTCAATCGCTGCATAAAAACAATCCATATCCACATGGATAATTTTGCGATGCTTAATTGCAGAACGGGCAGGCATAATTCATCAATTATAGCTAACGTAGTTGATTAATTTTATGTCATTCCCGTGAATATTGTTATATCTTCAGACGAAATCCTATTTCTGTTGCTTTGTTATTTTTCTTTTCCAGTTCAGACATGGGCATAAAATAACGCCGATAAATTTTTAAATAAGTACCATCGTCTTCCATATCGGTAAGTGCTTTATTGATTTGTTGAATTAAAGTTTGCGATTTTTTGCTAGCCATTATCCCATAACCAATGCCAATGGGAATAGGGTTGCCTAGTAATTTAAATTGCTCATCACTATTCACCATCCAATATTTAGCTGTTTCTTCGTCGGCAATTAAAACATCAATCTTACCTTCTTCCAGGGCTTGGAAAACCTCAGGCAGCGTTGGATATTCAATAATTTGCACCTTATTGTTGAATCTTTCCAGTGTAACTGCTTTAAAAACAGTACCTTTTTCAATCCCTACTTTTTTATTATAAATATCATCAATGGAATTAATGGGAGAGTGACTATAGGTGATATATTGGCCAGTACTGGAAAAATAGGGCAAACTGAATAAAAAAAGCTCTTCTCGTTCTGGGGTAATAGTAATGGAGCCTACTGCCAAATCAATTTTTTCCTCCAGCAATTGCTTTAATAATTGCTCAAAGGTTAATCCTTTAAATTCACACTCTGCATGAATGCGTTTACAGATTTCATTCATTAAATCAATGTCAAAGCCAAAGAAATGAGCTTTCTTATCGGCGGGAATCTCAAAAGGTGGATCGTAAATTAAGGCGCCGATTATAATAGTTTTTGCATTTACGGCTGGAAAAAATAGAAGAGCAATGATTAAAATAAATCCCCTCATTTACAATCCTTTAATTTTTTATTACAGAGTACTTTACTTGGCAGTGCTTGCCAAGTTAGCTTTTGAGTCACGCAAGGTAAGACTGTCTAAGCAAGGTTCTTCGCGTTGCTTAGGGGCGGTGAGTATGAAGCTTGAACAGGGCATTGAGTAAATTGCCCATAACAATAGTATGTTGTTTAGGATGACGAGAGTATAGCCTTGCTCTATTGAGCAATTTTTCTTGATGGAGGAAATAATGAAGTTTATAGTAGCCTTATTATCATTGTTGTGTTTTGCTGCGGCAAATGCCGAAGTGACTATTCCTGCTTCCTGTAAGCCGATTGCGGTAAAGGAATCAGTGATGTTGTCTACAAAAAAGCCATTGCTGGTTATGATACATAATTTATCAAACACTGATCTATGGATCACTCATCCTGTTTCTGACCCAAGTGCTAGCGCAGGTTGGAGCAGTCGTTTGCAAGCAGGTAATTGGTCTGCTTTAGCTTTGGATAAAGAATCTTTTGAATTAAGCTGCATTGAGTCCAAGCCAGGGCATGAACAGCAAGTCCCCTGCATGGGAGTAATTTCTGTTTGTCGTTGGCCTGCTGTAACCATGCCATCTCAGGCTTCCGGAACATTTTGGGCCGCTGAAGATATGAGCTTATCTGCATTAACAGAACATTTGGGTGGTCGAGGTTTTGGATTACCTGACTTAGAATAAGTGATAGACTGTAACAATACTATTAAAAAATGTGGTGAATGTGAGTAAAAAATCAAAGGATCCTTTTTATAAAAGGGAAAAAGAAAAATATGCCACCCCCATACCAAGCCGCGAGCTAATTATGCAGGTATTGGATGACTTTGGGCGCCCAATGTCTCGTAATCAATTAGTTAGCAAGCTTGAGATAGAGGATGCGACTGAACAAGAAGCATTGGGGTTTCGTTTGAAAGCCATGGTAAGAGACGGCCAAATTATGCAAGATCGGCGGGGTCGTTTTTGCTTGTTGGGACGCATTAATTTACAACGAGGGACCATTCAGGGACACCCGGATGGTTTTGGCTTCTTTATTCCGGAAGACGGTGGCGAAGATATGGTGTTGTCTGCCAAGGAAATGCAAACTGTCATGCATGGCGATTTAGTTCTGGCCTATCAAACGGGGGTTGATAGACGTGGTAGACCCGAAGGTAAAATCCACGAGGTATTGGAACACGCCAATCAAACCGTTGTTGGCCGTTTTTTTACAGAGCATGGTGTAGGATTCGTTATCCCTGATAATAAGCGCTTGCTGCATGATATTTCTGTTCCTCTGGAATTTGCTACCAATGCTAAAAATGGCCAAATGGTTTTAGCGGAAATAGTCGCTTTTCCAACAAAGCGTAATCAGGCTATTGGTAAAGTGATTCATATTTTGGGTGATCATATGGCACCCGGTATGGAAATTGATGTTGCTATTTTTGCGCATAGCATCCCTGCGGAGTGGCCCGATGAAGTGTTAACTGAAGTAGCCAAAATTCCCCAGCAGGTTGACGAGAAGACATTGGAAGGCCGCACTGATCTGAGGCATTTACCCTTTGTAACCATCGATGGAGAAGATGCAAAAGATTTTGATGATGCGGTGTATTGCTATCAAAAGCCTAAAGGGGGCTATCAACTCTATGTTGCTATTGCTGATGTAAGCCATTATGTCAAAGTAGATTCCGCTTTGGATAAGGAAGCTGCAAAACGAGGTAACTCGGTTTATTTTCCTGGCCGGGTTGTTCCTATGTTGCCAGAAGCCTTATCTAATGGCATTTGCTCCTTAAATCCCCATGTGGATAGACTATCTATCGTTGCTGAGATGGCAATCTCGGCAGAGGGAAAAATAATGCGTTCCAGATTTTATCGAGCAGTTTTTCATTCTCATGCTCGTCTTACTTATACCAAGGTAGCGCAATGGCAGGAGAATAAACAGCAAAGTGGTATTGACGAAGCGTTATGGCCTGCACTGGAGTCGCTTTATGGATTATTTCATGTCTTATTGAAAGCGCGCAAAGATCGTGGAGCTATTGATTTTGATACTACCGAAACGTGCATTGAGTTTGATGAGAATAGAAAAATTAAACGTATTTTACCTGTAGTCCGTAATGATGCTCATCGTCTTATCGAAGAATGTATGTTGGCTGCAAACGTAGCGACCGCGCGCTTTTTAGAACGGGCGCAAATACCCACACTTTATCGTGTGCATTCTTTACCAGATGAAGACAAAATTAATGCACTGAGACTTTTTCTGGGTGAACTGGGTCTAAGGCTTGGTGGCGGCAAAAAGCCTCATCCTAAGGATTTTCAAAGAACTATGGCGGATATAGGAGACAAACCCGAAAAGCATCTTATTGAAACAGTCATGTTGCGTTCACTAAAACAGGCGCAATATGTAGAAGAAAATGATGGTCATTTTGGTCTTGCCTATCCTGCCTATACTCATTTTACTTCCCCCATTCGCCGTTATCCCGATTTGTTAATTCATCGAGCCATAGGGCATCTTATTGACAAGCAGGAGGTGAATGAATTTATTTACACGAATGAGGATATGAGTCGTTTAGGCAAACATTGTTCTGCCACTGAGCGGCGTGCGGATGAAGCAACGCGCGAAGTTGTTTCCTGGCTTAAATGTGAATACATGCAGGATAAATTAGGACAAGTATTTCAGGGGACAATTTCAGCGGTTACCGGTTTTGGTATTTTTGTGGAATTGAATGATATTTATGTTGAAGGACTGGTACATATTACTTCACTTCGCAACGATTATTATGCATTTGATGCAATAAAACATCGTCTGGTAGGAGAGCGCAGTGGTCATGTCTATCGTTTGGGTGACAAGATGTCGGTTATGGTCGCTCGAGTAGATCTTGATGAGCGTAAAATTGATTTTGAGCCTGTAGAAAATGAGGCGAGGCATGAGTGAACATTATGTCTATGGTTTGCATGCAGTTCATGCTTTATTGAGCAACTCTCATCGTCCCACTAAAAAATTATACCTGAGCCAGGAGCGTTTGGATAAAAAAGTGCAAGCACTCCTTGCTTTGGCAGAGCAGAAAGGGATTCCTGTTGAGAAATTAACGACACAAAAAATGAATCAACGTTTTCATGAATTTGCGCATCAGGGCGTTGTCGCCAGTGCAGGCAGTTTACCCCAATATAATGAAAATGATTTATTAACTTTATTGGCAAACGCTAAAAAGCCGTCTCTTGTTTTAATACTCGATGGTGTTACCGACCCCCATAATCTAGGTGCTTGTTTACGTACGGCCGATGCAACCGGTGTTGATTTTGTCATTGTTCCGAAAGACAGAAATGCCAGCATTACACCCGTGGTAAGTAAGGTGGCTTGTGGTGCAGCAGAGTCAATTCCTGTCGTTCGTGTGACGAATTTAGTTAGGGCTATGGAAATTATTAAACAGGAAGGGGTCTGGGTTTATGGGGCTGCTGGCGAGGCGACAGACAGTATTTATTCCCTTGATGGTAAAACTTCGCTTGCTATCGTTATGGGGGCAGAGGGAGAAGGTTTGCGTCGTTTAACTAGAGATCATTGTGATGGTGTGTTTGCATTGCCCATGTCAGGCAGCGTGGAGAGTTTAAATGTATCGGTTGCGACAGGAGTATGTTTGTATGAAATTGTGCGGCAACGTCAATATGGGGATAATGGGTAAAGTTACGTATATAAAAATAGCCAGAGTGCAATTATAATTGTGTTGCTCTAGTTTTTAATCTCCTAAAATATAGGAGATTGCATGGAGGCAACAAGGGATTGTTCTCTTCTTTCCTGTTTAATAAATTGGCTTCATTCTCATTGCTAACGCCAATAGCTGCTTTAATTTCAAGATTAAGCACTATGTGCAATGCTACTATGAGAGAGGTTACTCCCTGAGCATGGAGATAATCTTTACCTCACTGTTGGGTAAATAAAGCTCAGACAGTTTCACATAACCATTTTTTTCATAAAGAGTCTGATTCTCGACGGTTGCGGTTTCCAGATAGCAAGGATAACCACTTTGTTTTGCTAAGGCAAACGTATAGTTCATTAGAGCAGTACCAAAGCCTTGGCGCTGATATTCTGGGTTCGTAGCGAGACACCAGCAATACCAAAAAGCTTTATTTCCCATGTGTTTCTTACGTTCCTTTTGGGTTATGTCGTCAAATAACATGAGACGTTTGAAGGCAGTATTTCCCATACGCCGGGGAAGACTAAAAAAGCCAGCTCGAAATGTTTTCCACCAGGAAAATTTTTTATCGGCGGGGCTTTTGCGAAGCGCTACCGCTTCCATTTCACTTGTGCAAAAGGCTTTACCATATAACATACAATAGCGGGTGATTGCCTCAAACATGGCAGGCGCTTTTTCTTGATAATTCTCACCAAAAACCCATTGCATAACCGGATCTTTAGCAAATGCTTGTGTTAAGATGGCAACAGCATTGGCCAATTCATCGGATTGTAAATCTCGTACTTCAATTGTTCGATCTATCATGGTTTCCTTCAAGAAATTGTATGATTGTCTTTGTAAGTCTTAAGACCAGTTCTTGAATTTCTTCCTCATTAATAATTAAAGGAGGAAGTAGTCTAATAACAGTATCTGCGGTCACATTAAAAAGAATACCATTTTCAAGGCCAAGCATTCTGGCATCACTGGCAGGTCTGTCAAGTTCAATGCCTAACATGTACCCTTTACCGCGAAAAGCGCGAACATTCGGATGTTCCCCAAGCTCCTGCATCAATCTTTCTCGTAAAATGGCGCTGTTATGAGTCACAAGATCACATAACTTGTTTTGCTCAATCACATCTAAGACAGTCAATGCAGTGGCACAGGCAAAGGGATTACCGCCGAATGTTGAACCGTGGTTGCCAGGTTTAAACAAATCACTTGCTTTTTCACCCATTAAACAAACACTAATGGGGATACCATTACCTAATCCCTTAGCGGTAGTAAGAATATCGGGTTGGATACCATAATGCATATAATCAAAATACTTACCGGTTCTGCCATTTCCAGTTTGAATTTCATCCATAATGAGTAACCAGTTATTCTTTTGACAAAGTTTGGCAAGTGCACGCAAATAGGTGTCATCGGCGACATAAATACCACCTTCGCCTTGAATCGGTTCAATCATAACGGCTACTACATCAGCACGATTGGCAGCAATGGTATGTATTGCTTCAATATCATTGAAAGGCGCTCGAATAAAACCAGGAACAAAAGGCTCAAAGCCAGCTTGTACTTTACGACTACCTGAGGCAGTTAATGTGGCCATCGTGCGGCCATGGAATGCTCTTTCCATAACAATAATCGATGGTGTCTCAATGCCTTTTTTGTGGCCGTAGAGACGCGTCAATTTAATGGCCGCTTCATTAGCCTCTGCACCTGAATTTGCAAAAAAAGCCTGTGTCATCCTGCACATGGTTGTCAGTCTTTCGGCTAACAGCTCCTGCTCTTTAATATGGTAGGCATTCGAGGTGTGCAGCAGTTTCGCGGCTTGTTGTTGAATGGTGCGCGTGACATCGGGATGCGCATGGCCCAATCCACAAACAGCAATCCCACTTAACGCATCAAGATAGGCTTTACCTTGATCATCGTATAACCAAACGCCTTCTCCATGCGTAAAACTGATGGGTAATGGGCTATAGCTGGTGATTAGTGCCATGAGAACTCCTTGCTGATTATTTTGCTAATAAAGCGACTGCAATTTAAATTAACCGAGATTACTCGCTACAAAATCCCAATTGACGAGTGACCAGAACTCTTTTATATATTCCGGACGAGCATTTCGGTAGTCAATATAGTAGGCATGCTCCCATACGTCGCAAGTCAATAGGGCTTTTAATCCTTCTGTCATAGGCGTGCCGGCATTGCTGGTGCTCATGATTTTAAGCGCCCCTTTATCATCTTGAACCAGCCATGCCCAGCCTGAACCAAAAGTAGTGGCGGCAACTTGAGAAAATTCCTCTTTAAATTTTGCAAAAGAGCCAAAATGTTTGCCTATGGCGTCGCCGATTTTACCAGTGGG
Organism: Legionella clemsonensis; assembly: GCF_002240035.1. Taxonomy (NCBI): domain Bacteria; kingdom Pseudomonadati; phylum Pseudomonadota; class Gammaproteobacteria; order Legionellales; family Legionellaceae; genus Legionella; species Legionella clemsonensis. Next base: position 125,275 of record NZ_CP016397.1, read on the forward strand.
TTCGTCACCACCGTTCGGACTTAAACAATGCCAATAAAAAGTATGATTCCATACCTGTGCCGCATTATTAAAAATGCCGCCAGAGGATTGTTTGATAATCGCCTCAAGACTTAGATTTTCGAATTCAGTTCCGGAAATTAATTTATTAAGATTAGTCACATAAGTGCTGTGGTGCTTGCCATAGTGATATTCTAAGGTCTCTTTGGATATGTGGGGTTCTAAAGCATCCATAGCATAAGGTAGTGGTGGTAGTGTAAACGCCATTTTTAATCCTCCAATTTAAAGAACATTAAGTTTAACAGGAAGGGGAACATATTCAATCTTTACTGGAGAGTTGCGAATTGATCTCATTTTCGCCATAATTAACACTGCTTTCTTTTATTTTTGTCGTTATGACAGGTGACCTAGTGGATACAATAGAAAAGATTAAACAACAAATTGCAGATAATGCAATACTACTCTATATGAAGGGTACTCCTAAAATGCCTCAATGCGGTTTTTCCGCTCGTGCTGTACAATGTATTGATGCCTGCGGGGTAAATTTTGCTTATGTGGATGTTCTTGCGAACCCAGACATTCGTCAAACCCTGCCGCAATATGCCGATTGGCCTACTTTTCCGCAGTTATATGTGAAAGGTGAGTTAATTGGTGGTTCAGATATCATTGCGGAGCTTTACCAACAAGGTGAGTTAGAGTCACTATTGCGTGAAGCTGTCGCACTTTAAATTAATATGCGCACCTGGTGCGTTTCTCAAGGAGACATAGATGAGTGTTTTAGTTGGACGTAAAGCCCCTGATTTTACTGTTCCTGCAGTATTGGCTAATGGAGAAATTACTGACAAATTTAATTTGCATGATGCAATCAAGGGGAAATTTGGTTTGGTATTTTTCTATCCCCTGGATTTTACCTTTGTATGTCCTTCAGAATTAATAGCGTTGCATCATCGTATGGATGAATTTAAGCGTCGTGGCGTTGAAGTGGTTACAGTCTCTATTGATTCACAATTTACTCATAATGCCTATCGCAATACCAGTGTTAAAGACGGTGGTATCGGTCCTGTGAATTTCACCATGGCTGCGGATATGACACATACCATTTGCCAATCCTATGGGGTCGAGCATCCTGTAGCGGGCGTAGCATTTCGCGGTGCCTTTGTTATTGATAAGAATGGTGTTGTTCGTTCGCAGATTGTTAACGATTTACCAATTGGTCGTAACATTGACGAGATTATTCGTATCATTGATGCTGTTCAATTTTTTGAAGAGCACGGAGAAGTTTGTCCTGCTGGTTGGCAAAAAGGGAAGGCAGGTATGAAAGCTTCTCCTAAAGGTGTTGCCGAATATCTATCCACTCATTCCGATGATCTGTAATAATCCATTTGCATTTTGCGCCATGTATTAAGCATGGTGCAAAATAATTCTGCTGTTTTCTCTGCATCATAAATCGCTGAGTGTGCTTCGTTTGCATCAAAGTCAATTCCCGCCGCCTTTGCTGCCTTTGATAGGACAGTTTGACCATAAATAAGTCCTGAGAGGGTGGCTGTGTCAAAACAGGTAAATGAATGAAAAGGGGATTTAATTCCCGTTCTTTTTACCGCTTCTTTTATAAAAAGTAAATCAAACCAGGCATTATGGCCGACAAGAACTGCCTTTTGGCATTTTTGTTCTTTTAATGCTTTATTAATCGGGGCAAAAAGATTTTGCAGGGCTTGCCGCTCATCAAGGGCAAATCGTAGAGGTTGGTAAGGGTCGACCTGAATGAATGCAAGTGACTTCTCATCGAGTTCTGCTCCTTCAAAAGGAAGGATATGTTCAAAGTAGGTGGAATGAGAAGTAAAAACTCCGTGACTATCAATTTGAATAAGAACAATGCACATTTCAAGTAAAGCATTTTTAAAAGGATCAACACCGGCTGTTTCCAAATCAACGACTACCGGTAAAAAGCCACGGAATCTTTCCTTTAGTTGTGAACAAAAAATAGTGTCAGGTGGATTCATGAATACTCCATGATAGGATTTCTCCAGCGGCAATAGGAATAACCTGTTCTGCACCAAAGGGAAGTATTGCAGGTACAAGTTGAGAAGATTTTAGCAGCGTGAGTTGCTCTTTATTGAGCGGTAATTGATAGAACTCAGCACCAAAGCGACTTAGAAAATCATTCAACTTGTGCAACGCTTCTAATTCTTCAAAAATCTGGGCATAGAGTGCCACCGCGTAAGGAGCCGAAAAAATACCGGCGCAACCACAAGCGCTTTGTTTGCTGGTTATTGCATGTGGTGCGCTGTCTGTTCCGGCAAAAAATTTTGGATTACCGCTGACTACCGCTGCTCGTAAAGCCTGTTGATCTGTTTCTCGTTTTAATATGGGTAGACAATAGTAATGAGGTTTGACTCCTCCAACCAGTAAATGATTGCGATTATACATTAAATGATGAACGGTAACGGTGGCTGTGACCGTGTCGGGTGCTTGTAGAATGAAATCAACAGCCGCTTTGGTTGAAATATGCTCAAGGATAACCCGCAGTTTAGGAAAATTACGCACCAAGGGCACTAAATTATTTTGAATGAATGCCGTTTCACGATAGAAGATATCACCCTGTGTAGCTTCGCCATGAATTTGCAATACCAAGTTTTCAGCTTGCATTGTTTCAAATAAAGGATACAGCGCTCGTAAGGAGTGAACCCCTTCCTCGGAATTCGTTGTTGCACCTGCAGGATAAAGCTTGGCTCCCAATATAGAAGGGTACTGTTTTGCTTGGGCTAATTCATCAACAGTGACAGACTCATTAAGATAGAAGGTCATATAGGGAGAAAATGTGGTTTCTTTGGGTAAAATAGAGAGAATGCGTCGCTGGTAATCAATAAGATCCTGGATGGTAGTCAGCGCTGGCTTAAGATTTGGCATAACAAGTGCACGTGCAAAATGCTGTGCTGTCGCCGGGACCGTATCTTTTAGATAATCACCATCACGAAGATGTACGTGCCAATCATCAGGACGTGTAATCGTAATATATTCCACCATAAAGATTCCGCTAAATGTGCCGATATTTGAAGCATAACATGAATTTGCCAAGCGGGATGAGCAAAAAATGGCATTTATACCGTTTGCTATACAATGTCGCGCCCGAATTGTAACGTTATGTTGGTTACTCCCTATGAGTACCTTGGCAGCGGTCCATGTTGATTATGCCAGCCCCATGGGCGATGAGAACTGGCGGATGAGTGGCAATAAATTACGTTGCGGCTTGGCGCTTACTGTTCCTAATTATGGAATTGCCTATTTCGAACAGTATGCTGCAAAATCGCCGCACTTTATTCTAAGTAAATGGCAACAAGTGCAAAAGCAACTGCCCGCGGTTGTCTACGCAACTCCGCCTGTCTGGAAACCCTATGGGAAGTCTTATTTTATTACTAAAACAACAGTCAATCCCGGCCAATATGGATTTTATTTGCCACGCGAGCCCGCGCTAAAGATCCTGGCTTTTTTGGCAGAAGGCTTTCAAGCTAAATTTGAGTATCAATCGGAAGAAGGATTCCCTGTTACAGTGGCGCTTTCTCCTGTTCGATTTCAACCAGTCTATGCCAAGTATCAGCGTTGTCTGGGTAATTTATTGCCTTTTGATTATGACAGTGTAAAAACCAGTATAATTTATTTCAATACAGACAGTTTTGAACTTAGTGATGAAGCAAAAGAACAATTACGGAAAGTGGCGATTTATTCACGCGCCGATCGCCAGGTGAGGAAAATTCAGATAGCAGGTTATACGGATGATACAGGGCGTAAATCCTACAATAATGCTGTATCAGAAGCCCGAGCCAAAGCAGTTGCCAATTATTTACGCAGTCAGGGAGTGAGTGTTGAGCGGTTATCAGTAACCTGGTACGGCATAAAAGATCCAGTCGCCCCTAATGATTCAGAAGCGGGCAAAACGTTAAATCGGCGAGTTATGGTAAAAATGATTAAATCAAATAATTGAAAAATAACTCAAAAAAAAATTCACCTTTAAACTTTTATCTGTTACAGTCAAAGAAATAAACCAATCTGTTGCTTCGAGAAAATTATTTTCATTAATTGAATTTTAATGAGGTAATTTTTTTGGTGTTTGAGAAGGTTTTTAAAAGGGAATTGTCATCTGATAATCCAGTAAGTGTTTAAAAAAAAACTTGTATGGTCATCAAAGAGACAATTTCATGCGTTAAGCCAACTAAATTATCGAATTTATAGAGAATTTTTGTGGAAATAGTGTTGACTTTGGCAAAGTAGCGCTTGATAATCTGACCATGTACGTTCTCGGATAGAGCGATGATTGCGTACTATAGTCAATACCATGTTGTGGTTTGACGGCTAAACGGGAAATTAATAATAAAAAAGTGGAGATGAAGCATGTTAAATCTGAAAAAAACAGCGGTAGCTGTTCTTGCTTTAGGTAGCAGTGCAGTATTTGCTGGTACCATGGGTCCTGTTTGTACCCCTGGTAATGTTACTGTTCCTTGCGAAAGAACAGCTTGGGACTTTGGTGTATACGCTTTATACCTGCAACCAACTTATGATGTCGGTTTCGGCTATCCTTTCTTTACTACCGTAGATGGTACTGTTCGTTATCGTGATCTCGATCCTGATTGGGGATGGGGCTTCAAATTGGAAGCTTCTTACCACTTTAATACAGGGAATGATTTAAATCTTAACTGGTACCACTGGAACAAAGAAACTACTGAAGGTTTTTCTGGCGTAGGTTTCTCTGAGGAATTCGATGGTCCTTTCGTTGGTAGCCATCGTTTCGAACCTAAGTGGGATGCTGTTAACTTAGAATTCGGTCAACACGTTGACTTCGGTGAGTTCAAAGACATCCGCTTCCATGCTGGTGTTCAATATGCACGCATCGAGCATGAAATCACTGCTTCTGGTTATGTTCCACCAGCTTCTGTATTTACAGGTTTCTCTGTAAACGGTGATCATGAGTTCAACGGCTTTGGTCCACGTACTGGTATGGACATGACCTACAACTTCGGTAATGGCTTTGCCATTTACGGAAACGGTGCTGCTGCACTGCTAGTTGGTGATGCTAAGTTTAACACCGCATATGGTGCAGGTGGTCTCTTATTGGGTACTGCTTCTGGTTCTAAGACCACTATCGTTCCTGAGTTGGAAGCCAAGCTGGGTGCTAAATACACTTACGCTATGGCGCAAGGTGATTTGACTCTGGATGCTGGTTGGATGTGGGTTAACTACTTTAATGCTAACCACTTCATCAGCCCAGTTACTGGTTTAGGCCATGAGTCAAACTTTGCTCTGCACGGTCCTTATGCCGGTTTGAAGTGGGTTGGTAACGTTTAATACCCAAAACCGGAATATGTTTTACTAAGCCCATCCTCGTTGATGGGCTTTTTTTTGATAAATGGAGTGATCAATGTTGAAAAAAACAACTCTCGCTATTCTTGGCTTGGCAGCAAGTAGTTTGGTATCAGCAGGAAGCATGGGACCTACTTGTGTTCCTGGTGATGTGACCGTACCTTGTGAAGTTAAGAAATGGGATATTGGCGTGCAGGCTCTGTACTTGCAGCCAGTCTATAGCCTTCACCGCGGTTATGAATTAACTCCAGTTGGTACTTTGCGTGAAATTGATGAAGACTGGGATTGGGGCTATCGTCTGGAAGGTTCCTATCACTTTAACACAGGCAATGACATTACGATGACTTGGGTTCATTTTGATAATGAATCTGATCATTATGGCTATGCTGGTTTTACACCTTTTACAGGTCCTCTGCCCTTTGCCCTTTCATTGGATACCCGCTTTGATCAAGTGAATCTCGTGATGGGACAGCATGTTGACATGGGTCTGGTAAAAAATGCTCGATTTTATGGCGGCTTACAGTATGCACGAATCAGACGTGACATGGACTATACTTATACACCATTGCCAGCCACGGGTTTTTTTCAGGAGCGAGATGCTGATTTTAATGGAGTTGGTCCGGTTGTCGGTATAGATTATTCCTACGATCTGATCAATGGCTTTAGCATTACAGCAAATGGCGCAGCCTCACTTCTATACGGCTCAAGTCGTTACAACGATAGCTTTATTCTTGTTCCTGCTAATCTGGTAGCTGTAGATATTTATGCCAGTAAAAAATCCATCGTTCCCAGTTTGGAAGCTAAGCTTGGATTAAATTATGCGCATGAAATGGCTCAAGGTACCTTTAATATCGAAGGCGGATACCAAGTAATTAATTATTTTGATGCGTTACATGCACTGGATCTTAATTGCAACTGCTTACAAAACTCTGATTTTGGATTATATGGTCCTTATCTTGGGGTGAAATGGGTGGGTAATATTTAGGATTAAATCACTTAAAAAGCCCTGAACAGGGCTTTTTTTTGTCATAGACATGTCACTCTTTTCGCCAGGCAATGGCAATTTACAAATATTGTGCGCAAACGCTGGTCACTGCGACCAATGCAAGCTATAATTCACGTCGATAAATACTCAGGAAGCAAAAAAAACAGTCAGGAGTACCCCGCGTGAAACAGAAAGCACTAATAATGGCCATCGCTGCTATTTCAGCGCCGCTTTACGCTGCAAGCAATGCAGAGTTACAACAAGAAATTCAAAGGCTACAAGAACAAACAAAATCATTACAAACACAGCTTAACCGTCTACAAAAACAATTAATCTCTGAAACAACAGGAAGCGCTAAACAGGCTCCAGAAAAAACAACTAACAGTAAAGAAACGGCTAAATTTCTTGCTACAGGTTCGTCTGAGAGAGCCGTCAAATCTGAAAAAGTGAAAGGAAAGTATCATTCAGCACACGTGCTTGTTCACACCATAGATGGCGATCCTCATTCCAGCAGCTTTTTCCCAACGGCACTTATTGCTGATAATGAAGTCGTTACTTATATTGCTGGAACACCGGTGATCACATCCCCTTATACAGGAGATAGACCTGCTTTTGATGGTTCAGATTATATTGTTAATATCTCCAGTATTAACCGCGATATTCGATTAATGGAGCAGCGACGCCGGGTTTATAGAGCTTATGAACAAATAGGATACCCCATTCCCAATATTCCCATTATTGCCTTGAGTGGAAAGGCAGAGCCTGTTGCTGATATTACACGTCCCTATATTGGCGATACGACCGGTGATATTAATTTAGGCTCAAGTGAACTTGACATGGCAGCATTGCTAAATGATAAAGTCGAAGCGTTTATGTCAATCGCTTACGATGATACTCCTCCAGCAATAGGCGGAACAAGGGTAGAAAATTCAACTTTTTTCCTGAATCAGGGCTTTGTTAATATCGGCAACTTAGATCTTACCCCCTACTATTTTACGGCGGGCCAGCTGTATGTGCCTTTTGGAAGATATTCCAGTTCCATGGTCAGTTCTCCTTTACCCTTAAGACTCGCTCGCACCAAATCACGACCATTTATATTTGGCTATAAATCTCAAACAACCTCAGGACCTTTTGCTGCTCTTTATGGGTTTAGATCCGATACAACGGATGGTCATTCAGGAGTTGGTGGTGTAAACGCAGGATATGCCATCCATTATGGCAATACCAATGGTGAAATTGGTGCAAGTTACATTGGTTCAATAGCTGATTCAGCGGGTATGCAAGATACGGGTTCAGCACCTGGAACAACCTTTGGCGGCTTCGGCTCACCGACTAACGGAAGTGAAGCTGTTCATAAAGTACCTGGCGTTGGTGTACACGGGACAATAAGTATTGACCGGTACAATTTTACGGCGGAATGGGTTGCGGCTGCTGAAGCTTTCAGGCCGCAAGATTTAAGTTTTAATGGCCATGGAGCACGGCCACAAGCTGGTCAGTTGGAAGCGGGTGTCACTTTTATGGCATTTAACAAGCCTGCTTCATTCGCTCTTGGCTATCAATGGACTCAACAAGCGCTGGCACTAAATTTACCACAACACCGCATCGCTGGTGTGTTTAATATTTCCATTTGGAAAGATACGGTAGAAAGTCTGGAGTACCGCCACGACATCGATTACAACAGAAACCAATTTGCCAATGGCATTGCTCCACCAGGTGCTGTTAATCTAAACACCGTTGGTACGGGGCAGGCCTCTGATTCGGTCGTTGCCCAAATTGGAGTCTATTTTTAATTTAACAGTCGTCTCGTGAATGTTGCACGTGAAAGCTTCACAGCATTCAATGGCAGTTATCTTAATGAAGCAATAGCCATGATCAGGTAACTGCTTATCAAGCTCCCCGGTTGATAAAGTGATAACTTCAGTTAAAGAAAATATTAATGTATTTTTAAGAGGGCAAAGCGCAAGGCGAAAAAAAATTGAATCTGGTATTTGCAAGTAGGTAATTATCGAAGATTATAACCTTAAAGCGTATAAGAGTACCTATAAAGCTCCTTCTACTGATATTCCAAAAAAATGCTATTCTTATCCCATAGGTAATAATCAGGGATCTCTATGGAAGGTTTTCACACCCTGGTGTGTGTGGTTCTGTTAAAAAAGATACTCTCAAATTTCTATTTGCACCTTCAGCGTAAATTGAGTAGCTGGTTGTGTTATGTCATTGTGTTTATTGGCTTATGGAGTATTGCTCTTCCTGGAATGGCCAATAAAATTGTCGAGATGGAAATTAAAGGCCCTATCGGGCCGGCAACGGCTGATTTTATAAATCGCGGTATTGCAAAAGGCCAGGATGCGACCCTGATTTTGATAATCATTGATACACCAGGAGGCCTGGATAAGTCAATGCGCCTTATTGTACAAGACATTTTGACGTCCAAAGCGCCAATTGTCACTTATGTGGCACCTAATGGAGCACGTGCTGCGAGTGCTGGTACGTTTATCGTTTACGCCAGTACGATAGCGGCGATGGCACCAGGAACACATTTAGGCGCCGCAAGTCCTGTTTCTTTGAGTGGTGGTGGTTTTACTGAAAAAGAAGATAAAAAAGAAACACCCAGTGCCATGGATAAAAAAATTACCAATGATGCCATCGCTTATCTTCGTTCCCTAGCGCAGCTTCGTGGGCGTGATCCAGCTTTTGCGGAAAAAGCAATTCTCAATGCGGCTACATTGACTGCAAATGAAGCACTGCGAAGTGGGGTAATTAATCTTGTTGCAACGAGTAAAGCGGATCTATTCAAGCAATTAGAGGGTATGGAAGTGAGTCAGAATGGGCGAAAAATTAAATTGCTTACTAAAAATGCTGAGGTTATTAAGCTCACTCCGGACTGGCGTTTGCGTTTTTTACAAGTCATCACTGATCCCACAGTAGCCTATTTGTTATTATTGCTGGGGATTTATGGGATTTTCTTTGAATTAGTCAATCCTGGCTTTATAGTGCCTGGTGTCGTGGGTGCTATTGCAATCTTGGTGGCCTTATATGCCTTACAATTACTGCCTATTAACTATGCTGGACTCAGTCTGATTATTTTAGGCATTTTCTTTATTATTGCTGAAGCATTTGCACCCAGTTTTGGTGCTTTAGGCTTAGGAGGAACTGCGGCTTTTATTATCGGTTCGATTCTATTAATAGATACGGAGCATAATAACTATCAAATTGCGTGGTCAGCTATTTGGGCAATGGCGGCTGTCAATTTGGTTGTTTTACTAACTTTGGCAGCCATGGCGGTGAAAGCTAAGAAGCGTAAACCACAACATGGAGTTAACCTTCTATTGGGCGCCGAAGGTCGTGCGTTAAGCGAGATTGCTCCACAGGGACAGGCTGTCATTCGAGGAGAGATATGGGCCGTTCATGCCAAAGAGCCCATTGCTGCCAATAAACGTATTAAGGTCGTGGCAACCCAGGGATTGCAACTTGAAGTTGAGGAAATGGAAGCAACGGAAAAAAAATAAACTATCATTAATTAAAGGAAGAATTAGGTTCTGTGCAGCATTGTAGGCAAAGGAGAAAAAAATGTTCTCATTCATGGGTTTTTTCATAATAATTATTGCCATCTTTTTAATGTCTACCTTACGTGTTCTTAGAGAATATGAGCGCGGCGTCGTGTTTTTGCTTGGACGCTTTTGGCGAGTTAAGGGACCAGGACTGATTATTATTGTTCCTGTTATTCAGCAGATGGTACGTGTGGACTTACGCACCATTGTCATGGATGTACCCAGTCAGGATGTAATTTCAAGGGATAATGTTTCCGTACGGGTCAATGCCGTCATCTATTTTCGTGTCGTAGAACCGCAAAATGCGATTATTCAGGTGGAGAATTATTTTGAGGCTACCAGTCAATTGGCACAAACCACCTTACGCTCTGTGCTTGGCCAGCATGAATTGGATGAAATGTTAGCAGAAAGGGAAAAGTTAAACAGTGATATTCAAAAAATTCTGGATGCACAAACCGATAGCTGGGGAATTAAAGTTTCAAACGTGGAAATTAAACATGTAGATTTGGATGAAAGTATGATACGGGCTATTGCAAAGCAGGCTGAAGCAGAGCGAGACAGGCGGGCTAAGGTGATTCATGCAGAGGGTGAATTGCAAGCTTCAGAAAAATTACTACAGGCCGCTCAGGTGTTAGCAAAGCAACCACAATCACTGCAATTGCGCTATCTACAAACATTAGCGACACTTGCCACGAATAATCCTTCAACGATTATCTTTCCGATGCCAATAGAGTTAGGTGACTTGCTTGGTAAACTAAGCTCTAAAAAGGATTGATCATAAAAAGCAAAGCTCTTTTTATGATCGCCTTTGTGTTAGCGTTTCACTTATCTCATCCACAATTTCAACACTTGCCGTTTTAGTCTGAAAGAAGCGCCAATTGTTAGAGAATACGCATTTTAAGTTTAAGGTAACAGTTGCCAGAATAGCATTCACAATATCTACCAAAATTTGTTTATAGCCACGATGAACTTCTAAAACTTCTTTGGCTTCGCTTATCGCTTTCAGACATTTCATTTGAAAGTCTTGTAAAGTAGTCGCTGGAGATTTAAGAAACTCTTCTCTTTCACGCTTCAACGTATGATAAAGCGTGATTGCTTCCCTGGCTGCGTCTTTATAATTATTATCATGGAGTGCTTTTACGGCATGCTGGCAGCCCTTGATTCTCAGCTTCTCTAACGAAAGTATCCACTTTTTCTCAGCATTGTCCGCAGAAGCGGGTTCTTCTTTAATTTTCGTTTCATATTGTCTGTTTAGCGCTTCGAGCCACTGTTTTCGACTTTTTTCCGACAGAAGAGGATGAGAGAGCGCATGATGCAAATTGTCATAATCAGGCGTGTGATTAAGTATGGCATACAGTATGGTCTCATTCAGGTTATCCTTTTTGAGAATATTGGCAAAGTGCTCTGGCATTTGGCATTTATTCACCAACAGTAATAAATTATCTTCAGAAAGTGGCCCTGTATTTTCATGGTTAAGAAGAAACGTAATATCCTTGGGTTTGGCAATTTGAATCATTGGTTGCATGGGCAAGGCCGGTGCTACTTCTTTGCCCAATTGATGTAGAATTTTCAAACCGAGCTTGGGGCTTAAGTATCGTTGTTCTTTAATAAGAGTAACGATGTCGCTGGCAGTATCGGTTCCGCTTTTATATTTTTTTATTAACTTAATAAGACTTGGCTCCCAAACATCTTCCTCTGTTGGCTTGTATTGCTCAAATAGTTTAGCCAGAAGTGTTTTTAATAAACTATGGTGCTTATCAATACTGGCGTGGAGGATAATTTTTTCAGCTACTGTGGGTGAAATATAAGAATTTGCGAGTAACTCATTCATAATTTCACCAATGAGAGGGTTATTTCCATATTTATCAATTACCTGAAGAAGGCAATTTTCCCAATCAACAGCGTGTGAGGTGCGAGCATGCACGGTACTCTTACGAACGAGTTGTAAAAATAGCGGGTGGTTATTCTCAATATCACAGCTATGAATTATTCGTTGCACAATTTCTGGGGATAGATTCCGATGGTCGAGAATGAGAGCTTTGACAACCGAGTCAGCAGCTTGATGCTCGCTTACTTGTAACAAAAGTGCAGAAGAGGGAGTATCACGTAAAGCGATTGCTTGTAAAACAGCAGAGGTAATTGCTGTAGGATGCTTGAGAGCCAATCTTATCTCATCAGATGTTGAAAAATTTATTAGCGACAGCATTACGTCAGGAGAAAGTGCTTTATGCTGCAGTAATAGTTTACAGACCATGCTGTCCATACGATATCTCTTGGCAATCGATCGTAATGTTTCTGATGTTTTAGTTCGCTCAAGAATAATTTTTAACTGAGATAATGTAAGATTAGGTCTAGGATTGTTATCAACAATAGTCTGAAGTATTTTTTCCGTGAGGTCCTTTCGCTGTAAAAGTTGATCATGTAAATTTTCAGTCTTGCATTTCGCCACTAATACAGATAATTGTTCCTCAGCGAGTTCTGGAATATCAATCAATCTGGCAAGATCATTGCTCTCAGTGGCGCTATTTATCATGGCGGTAATAGGCAATTTAGCCACCACCTTATTGCCATAAAAACGAAGAAGCTCAAGACCGAGAGTTGGACTTTGAATTGCAGGTTGTTGATTGATAATTTGAATTACTTCCTCTACCAAAATAGAGTTTGAGCCAGACTTTATAAGTAATCTAAGCAGGACAGATTCCCAATACTCTTGTCCCTTATGCAGACACTCAAAACTTTTTGCGATTAATTTTTTTATTAAGTTTTGAGACTTCCTCACATCCTCTATTTTATGAAGAATCCATTGAGCTGTATGAAGAGAAAACTCTTTACTGTCAATTATAAGTGTTATTATCTCTTCATTGCTTTGCGGATGCGATACGATATCGGCCAGAACATCAGCAGAAAATTTCTTCTCGATCATTGTTTTTAAAATATCTGCGGTAATGGGGCAGTGAGGATTATTTAAAGCTTTGGCGGCTTCAGCATTCCTAACTCTATTTTTCTCCAAGAATGATTTTAAAAGATCAATACTCAGATGGGGACTTGAGCAAACATTTTCTTTGTTTGCAGCAGAGGCAGCAGAATGTTCATAAACACGTCCCAGAATTTCAGGGGAAGATGCCTTTTGAATAATTACTGCCAATTGAGGTGCTTTTAATAAGGCACTATTTAACATTTCCCGTAGTATATTGTCGGTGAGGGTTGATCGTTGAAGAAGCAGCTCGCTTAATTGCACATCATGACAGTTTCCTGCAAGCATGAGTAATTTTTCTTCCGGAAGAGGCCCTGTAATATCTTCATTGAAGAGTAATTTTAGTGCCTCTATATCTACCATAGCGGCCATTTCTTTAAAAGGTATAACTGTTATAGCGTGTGCTCCAAAATAGTATAAGAGAGAACACCCAAGTTGGGCGCTTATTTTGATTTGGCTAAGATTTTCCTTGATCTCGGTTTTACGAAGAAGATTAGGGAAACTCCTAAGAATTTCTATAAGATACTCTTCCCAATCTTCCCTCTCTGATGCTATCTGAGTTTCATGGTATTGCACCAATGCTTTTACAAAGAGGTTCTCCAGTAGTTCTTCATCCTTTCTGCCTCTAAGGATACTTCCAGTCATTGCCAGTGAAAGTTTATGTTGCTCGAGGACGAGTTTTTTTAGTGCAGAAGTCGCAGTTCGATGGGAAATAATGTTTGCTATAAGTTCAGGATTTACTGTCTTTTTGGTCAAAATTTCTAATGCAGCTTCTGTAATAAGAGGAGAATTTTTTAAAAGTTGTAAAATAACCGCTTCAGAAGGTATTTTTGCAGATAGCAATTGAAACAACAACCTGGAAGTCAGTGCAGGATGCGTCAGAACTGCTTGCTGAGTCATCTCAACCGCGGCTGGATGAGAATATACCAAAAAAAGTGTTGTAGCATCCGCAGTGTCCCCCAAAATGGAAAGTAATTGTGTTTTATTGAGCTTCCCATTCTTAAGTAAAATTTGTAAAGCTCTCTCAGGAAGGCGTCCTCGTTGGTAAAGCTTTTCGGCCAATTTATTGGAATGACATTTGCCAGCAAGCAGTTCGAGTGTTTTGCCAGAAAATATTCTTTCTGACTCCAACAATGCTTCAACGATGCCACTGTCACAGCATGAATTTTGCAAGATAGCATCAATTATTGCATCTGATGGATTGCCGTTTAGAAAAGCTGCTAATACTTTTTGCGAGGTTGCTTTTTTCGCCCCACTTTCAAGATAGATGTCAATGCCTGTGAGCCGTTCTTTCGCATTAAAAGCCGGATGGTTTTTTAAGGTCAGCATCACTTCAATTGCTGCTACAGCCATTTCCTCAGGCATAGCTTCTTCAGAATTTTTAATACCTTGAAGTTCAAAGAATTTACTAAGGGGGATATCAAGGCAGGTTTCAAGGTAATGTTTTTCTTCCCTGGATAAATTTTTAAGGAAGGATGCTAACGGTTGTTTCAGGCGCTCCTTAAGTCGTAAAAGAGGTTGCAGATGATTATCAAGATAACTAAGACTATTTAAGGGTAGGTTAAATTTTTCCTGTAATTCCTCCATGGTCAAATGTCTTGCCCAAAAATTACTATTCACATAGACAAAAGCCTCAGCCATTTTTTGATATTCCGCAATTTGCACGGGAATAATGTCGGGATGCAACGTTTTCCAGTCTTGTTGGGTCAAATCTGCAAAGGGATGTTTGGCAATATGGATAAACCCAGCAACATTTCCTTTTAACAAGACTATCTTTAATTGTTCTAGCTCATCTTCGCTGCCTGGCCTATACGGGAGCAAATGTTGTTCAAAGAAGGAAATTTTGTCCGCGGATTGTTCATTAAGCCAGAGTAAAGGTGTTTCCTGGTTTAAGAGAGAGGCGCATTCACCATTAAAAAACCGTACTTGCTCGCGTAATTTTTGATAGTCGGAGCTAGAGCAAATGTTGCTTGGTACTTGTCCTGCAACAACAGTATCTTCGGTAGTTGCTATCCAATTGTCTGAAGTTTTAATATTTTGTTGTAAATTTTCTGCTTCTTGCGGAGTAACAATAGTCGCAAGAAGCTTGTCTTTTTCAAGACGATACCAAACTAAAAACACTGGTTTTAGAAAGGCATCCGTATACTTTTGCTGGCCCTGGTAAGTTTGAGCGTAATTTTTACTGACTCTTAGATTGTGAGAAAATAATTCGGGTGTGAGGCTATTGGCGCAAAATGTATTCAAAGGGAGAGTTAAACTATTAAAGTGATAATCAAAGTTAATTCCTAAATTATACCAATAATAGGCATCCTTCGGTTTAAGATTTGCAGTATAACAGGCATCAAGAGTAGCACGTTGGCTCTGTACTTGTTTTTGTACTTGCTTTTGTATTTGAACTTCTTTGGCAACCAAAGCAACAGTGTCTTCATATTCCGCCAGACAGTTTGGGATAGCACGGGTAATAATCAGTTGTAAATCTTGTTCTGTTTGCGCAATATCGGTCTCAGATAATTCTATCCTGGCCTTTGCATGACACATTTTCCAGGTCTCAAGTAACTGTTCTTTGAAACGTGCAAAAATAGTTGTAATGTCTTCTTTCTTACTGATGGCGCCATAAAGTGCAAAAAAATCACGTGAGGGCGTATCAATAAAAAACGGTGCAAAATGCTTAATTAACTCAGCTTTGCATTCTGCTTTCTCAGAAGGTAAGTCCTGAATAAATGACAGGCAAGTACGTCGTAAAAGGTTGGTCATTTGAGCCTTTGCTGCATAAAAATTATCCAGCTCTAATACTCTTTTATCATTATCTTGCATCCGTTGAATCCATTCATCATAAGACAACTCTTCAAGGCGTTTCGGTAAAATGAATTCAAGAGTTTGACTTTGACTTAATCCTCTCATTCTGTCATTACCTTGCTTCCAGGCTTGGAAGGAGATTTTTTCATCAGCAAGTACTAGGGCATGAGCTTGTGAATATTGAGTTATATCAGTACCCAAAGTATGGACTTGATCATAAAACGTGAATCGTTCTTCAGGTGTTGAGCCAAGCAGGAGGGAGATTTCTTTTTCTTCACTGGTACCAAGCACAATCGGTTTTTCAGGTTTAGTGACGTCAAGCGCACAAAGCACCTGCTCTTCATTAAAGTAAAGCACATGCTTGATAGGGGGGGTAAAATGAGTTGGATGCTTAGTAATGAAATGGACTATCTCTTTAGCGACCTTAAGATTGGTAACCCCGGTGAAGGTTGCATTAATATCAATGATGGCACGAATGCGCTCGGGTGATTTCGAATCCGTCAGTGCCTTTGCCACGAATTGGGCCGTGGTTTCGTAATCAAAATAAGAAATTTTACTTTCCTTACTACGCAATAACTCAACCGTGTAAGCATCACTGCCAAAAGAAGATTTAGGATTGTAGTTTAATCGCTGATGGTAAGTTGTATAATTTGAGGGTGTTCCAGATACACCTTGGGTGCTGCGACAAATGTCCACATGGTTATAAGCGTCACTATGAAGAATTGCCCCATCCTGATGAATTTGTCTTAAAACCCGCTCCTGCAAAAGTGTGTTAATGAGGGAGCGATTATGTTTATGCCGTTGATGTAATGAGGCTATCTGCTGCGCATCATTCAGTTTAATCTGACTTAGGGTAAACCCTGTGTCTTTTTCTAATAGAGAAAAGCCTTTTGCAGTTGGTGTAGCATCCAAATGTTTATAACTGGGATTTTGGAATAATTCTTGACGGGCTGCAACAAGCCAATTGGTAATAAGTTCAACAAAGAGCGCTTCACTAATACCCTCAATAAGCATCATTTGAATGGTATAGTTCATTGCTTCCAATTCATTTCCAAAACGACTGCTCTCATTAGCCAGACCGTTACCAATATAAGGAATAGCAAGCGTATATTGAATAGGGCTTAAGTTTTTAAGTTGTGAACTACCATAAGTTACATTGAGTTCACTCACAGTAGTACGTCCTTGCAATGTTGCAGGTAACAATACATTAATTTGTTGCTTAAAGAAAGCAAGAGCAGCTTTTTCCTCTGAGGTAGCTTCAAGAATAACAGGACTCAACGCCGTGGCCTTATTGAGGAGATAGTCTATCAGCTCTTTTTTAATATCCGCACCATAAATCCGAACCGCTTTATTGATAAATGAAACCAAAGGACTGGTGGAATCATTAATAAGTCTGGTTGCAAGATCAGCTTGAAAAGGATCCCAATTATAATCCTGCGGTAGTTTATGCGCTGTTTTAATAAAGTTGGCATCAATGAAACTGTACAGGGCAATGATACTCTTGATAAGAGTGGGCTCAAGAGGATGTGATTCACTCAAGGTGTAATTTAATTTGGACTTTAACCACAATCCCTTATGTACTTCATCAATAAGATTGTCTGCATTGTGATGCAGAAGATTAACAAGTTTATCCAGCCAGTATACTTGTTTGTGCCAGGTTTTGTCTCTTTCTTTAGCAGATAATAATTCAATATATTTTAGTTCAAGTGAGCGAAGCGAATCACCTGTTGTCATTAAATAACTCTTAGTGGTCATGACTTCTACAAATTGAAGGTATATCTGCTCGAGACGCTTAGGGGAGACAGTGCTGTTACGATCAAATTCAAAACGATGGGCGCGTTTGCCAAACAAGCGTTGTGAGGTACGGTTGGCATCGACATAATTGGTGGCTAATAGCGCAGGAGGAACTTCAATAATGACTAAATTATCACCCCGCGCTTTCATTTCTGCAACGACCGGGATAATGACTTTTGATTTTCCTCCTCCAGGAATTACTTTCTCGACCACATTCTTATAGCCGTGACCATCCTCGGCCGGTTCAAGCAGCGACTGCAGTGCCGCAACCTGACGTTTACGAAGTAAAATATCTTGTTCGTGTTGAATAATCACTGTTGCTGGTGAGGCAAGCGCAGGAATTTCTTCTCTTGCTAAAATGTCCAGGGCTTCTACAGCCAAATTGACATCACCGATTTTTGTGGCACTGGCAAGTTTATTTTTTACGGTATTAAAGAGTTGATGTTGTATACCGTTAACAAGAGCAACATGGATTAACTCATACAGCTCTTTTGCCTTGAGCGGGTTTAATCCTGTTATTTCAATTATATGGTTAAGATCAGCTCGGCAATAGATAGATAGAAGCGCTTTTTTATCAAGAGTCGGTTTTTCCCTTGCTTGCCTGGAAATCTCCCACGCCATATGTCGTTTGAGTTCCTCTGGGCCTGAATTGGCAAGTACTAAGGCCCTTTTCCAGGCGCTTTCTTTTTCCTCACCAAGGGGGGGTGCAACAACGTTCACCATATCGAGGATTAGTGATGCTAATTGCGGCTTGTCAATAAATTGCTGAGCAAGTTTTTTCTGCTGTTGTTCTGCTTGAAGGAGCAATTTTCCAGCGGCATCTTCAGTTTCTGTATCTTGTAAGCGCTGGGCAGTGTCAGTTTGAAGCTTACGATATTCTATAATCAAACTGTTAAATTGAGCGCTTAATTCTTTGGCTTCTTCACTATTCGCTGTTGCTTGCTCGTTTTTCAATGAATCGGACGATCGTTTGGCAAAATACTTCTTAATTTGGGGTTGCTCTAATAAAGCAGTATTTTCCAGCAGAGGGGGTGTCAGAGGTAGCGTGTGGGGGCGCTTTTTAGCCAGGATGTCTTCGGGTGAGGCCAAAATGTGATGATAGACATCGATAGCCTCATAAACTTTAAGGGGGGGTAATAGCGTCGACTTAATAAAGTAATTAATTCAGCTAACTTAACAGTATGCGAGGCAAAAATAGCCTGATTGTTGTAGGTACGATACAAAATATTACATAAAAGTGGGACACAGGACTTCTGTTTGTCCATCGTAATATGACGGTTGGCAATTAGAGTTGCTGTGCAAAAATCTGACAACTGTTTAAATAGCTGTGGATCTTGAGTGGTAGCCGCTACTTTTAAGTAAACGGGAAAATAACAAATAAAATCATGTTCACTAATTTCTGAATTTAATGCATCAAAAGCATCTTGTAATTTCTGGGTGTCCGATTCCGCTAGAAGAGAGAGTTGATTTTGCCATCCCTCAAGAATTTTTTTAGTTTCTTGGGAAAGAGCAGCTTCATTGACGCGACTAGTAGAATTTAAAGTTAAATCTATTTCTACTAATTGCAGTTGAGAAGATTTAGCGCGTGCTGGTTTTATCTTTTGAAGATGCTTTTCGATAGATGCCAGGCGTTTTTTATCATCTGGTGATAAGGAGTTTGATTGTTGACGCGCTATCAATGTATCACGCTCCTGCTGAACTGCTTCAAGACTTAAAAGCATCCATTCATAACCTAAGGCGCCTCTTGGATATTTCTTTTTAGGTTGAGATTGCTGATAGTAATCCAGCAAGCGTTTACGTTCTATCGTGGACAAGGTATAGCCATGTTCCAGGTGACGACGAACGTGCTGTAAGCGAGAGAAGGATTCATATATTTTTGCAGGAAGAGAAGAAAGAAAATCCTTCATTTGCTGATACTGAAGTTGCGCATACTGTGAATTGGCTGTTTCCTCAACCGTTGGAGCCTTTAGATCAAACGTTCTGTCCTGTAAGAGAAAATCAGACACAAGACTCATTGCTTTAAGTTGACAGGCTACATAGGGAGGAGTTCGTCGAGTCACTTTTTTATCCGTATTGGGTAAGCGATGGGGGACATCTTCACAAATCCAGCTAATGAATTGTAATTCTGCGGGATCACCGGTAAGTCCTCCCAATCTTGTATTGCAATCCTGCAATACAGCCCAAGCTTTTTCAACTTGATTGGTAGCAAGGTAGGTGTAAGCTAAGTAAAGTGCATCAGCCACGGTGTCAGCGACAGGATTGCCCTCTTGTAAACGAAAACTAACGGCTCTTTCACTATTTTGATAATGCCACAGAGGCTCATGTCGAAGCGGATGTTGATGCCATTCTTGCTTAAGCGTCGAATGAGCAATAGTGCCATAGATATCATGAACTACTGGATAAAACTCTCCTTGTTCAGCCTCTTTACTGGTGGCATAAAAACGAGAGACAGGTACTATATAGCGTCTGTGCCCATTTTTTTCAAGCACCAGTCCAGCTACTGCAGGATGAATGGGAGAAGCGCTCTCAATAACGCGTTCATCAGTCTCTGCATTAATGAGTTGAGGGTCTGTAGCCTGCAGATTCAGTTTAAATGTTAAATTATACCGTGGAAGTTTTATAATCGCCTGTGTCAAGCTGGAGTGCGTCAAAATAAATTTATTGCTCTCAAAGGCCTTAAGCGAGTGGCAGCTTAAAGGAAGTCTGGCAAGTTGATAGTCTGTTTCCTTTCCCTGTTCATCTAAAACAGTCAGTGCCCCTTTGGTTATTAAATAGACGGGTTTATTATTACAAACTAAAAGCCCCTCATTCCTATTATCGGTTGCATGCCAATAATCCATCGTACCATCGGTGAGCACAAGGGGGAGTGAAGCCTGAATAGAATTGGCGAGTTTATTAGCTTGTTGCGCAAGATGGTTTTTCGAAAGCGATTGTAATTCAAAATTACGGGAAGTTTCTCTAATAGTCCACTCTTTTTGGACAATTAGATTGCTACGTCTATAAAAGAGTTGAACTTTATCTTTTGGCAGGTATAAATAACTACCTTCTGAGTTGACAAGACACTCCTGGTTATCCTGCAAATTCAGATGCCTAATAAGTGGATGCTTTTGGAGTTCCAGCGGTAGTCCACTGTGCGCTAATCCTTCCTCAAAGAGCTTGCATTGAAGAATGTTAAAATAACGTATTCTCCCATCCTCTTTATGCGTTAGTTTGTACAAGGGAAATGAGACCGGAGCAATTTCCCAGTCCTCCTCTTTGAATTCAGTGGCTATAAAGTGTCTAATTGCTTGTTTAACGTTCGAGATGGATTGATGGCTGATTAAAATTTTGAATTTAGCAATGTGACTATCAATGTCAATCCGATGAGCAAGAGCATCATGAACAGAGGGATTAGCATGACTCTGAAGATAAGCATAAGCTTTAAATGCTTGCTCAAAAAGCTCGCCTGAATCTTCGCCCAGTTCGATACGAGTCATCACCGTTTGAAATAAATACTGCTGCATAACATAGGTAACGTCAGGAGCATTTACTAGAGAAACTTGGTTTAAAAGCGATTCTTGAATAGTTTTCAGTCGGGGAAGCCCCTTTTGCGGATCAATTTCATAGAGATATCGGCTTACCAAAAAATCTAATCGTAAAAATAACAGGGAATCGGGAGTAAGTTGTCCATTTTTATTGAAAAAACGATAGCCTGTTTTTAGAAATTTATCGAATTGCGGCAAAAATGCCCTTTCTTTAAGGGCATTGAGTAAAAGACCGGGTTGAAAAATATTCGCTTCAATATAATATTGATTTTCTGGAAGAGAAAGTTTACTAATGTGGCGGGTAAAATAATCAAGTGTTAGTGCTATTTGAAAACCCGGTTCACTTCTTAGATGAAAATAATCACGAGCCAAAATGTCTGCTGGAGTTACTGGTCTTTTCGTCTCCTCTTTGGAAGATTCTTTTGGTGTGAGTTGAATCTTATTGGCACTAGGCGGTCTTATTTGATTATCATAATTACTTTTATTAGGGACATCTGCTTTTAATGCTTCTTTTGCAGGTGAATCAGGGAATACACCTTCTGGCTCAGAAAGCTTGGTTGATAGCTCTTGCCAGGTTAGAAATGTCGGATACAAGGGAGTATAAAGATAGAATGTCCCCTTATCTATGACAAAATCAAGTCGTCGGGAATCACTTAATTCTTTTGTAAAAAAAGGATTAATTGCACGTCTTAATTTGGACTCATAAGCCAAGTGATCGACTACTTTATCAATAATAGGACTAAAATCTGTCCTTCCCAAAAAGGAAGAGGTAGAAAGAATTTCAATACCTTTTAAATGTTGCGCGACTAAATAAAGAGCCTCAAGCCCATTCTCTCTAATTGCAGTATGCAGCTCAGTTGCAATGTAAGCATATTTTTCACTGTAGAGTTTTTTTAGTTGCTCATTAAGCTCAGGCTCAGTTGCTAATAATTGTTTTAAATAACCATAAAAAGCACTATGTGTGTTAAATGGCGCCAAAGCATATTTTCTTTGTAAGTCTTTAAATTTTTCATCCAATATAGGTCGATTGGTCGCATAAAAGGGATTACGCGTATTATTACCTAAAATGGTGTTTAGCATCGTAGAGGCAAAGGGCATAAAAGAAGGTAATTTATCCTCTTTTTTTATTTCCTCTCGTACTTTAACTTGCATATGGAGTAACTGTAACTGCATCACCTGCAAGCTGGGAATGGCGTTTTTCTTAAGCCAATCCTCTTGCAAATTACGCATAATGATTTGCAGTGAATAAAGATGTTGCTCGAAAATCTGATACCGATGGTAGGTCGTAAGTTCAGCATAAAACGGCGTGGAAGCATCTACATCAATGGGGAATGAAGCCATTAATTGTTCAAGGTAATAGTATTGGGTTGCCGGTTCCAAAGCATCAATTTGCGTAATGGCTTTCTCTAAATTGCTGAGAAGATTTTTACCATTCCCTAAGCTAATAGGTAAGGGTAGTTCTTTAGCAGGGGGGAAACGATCTAGCGAAGGTTTCGAGGCTATTGTCGTATTTCCTTGTACTGTTAATTGAGGTATGGGATCATCTTCTGTTATTTTTTTTGCAGTTCGTGGGAATTTGTAATTATTAATTCGCTCTTTTATTTGGTAAAGCTCAATAAAATAACGTTGTGTTTCTTTTGCATCAAACAGGTTTGGCAGATTCAGGATTTTTAAATTATTTTCTATGGCAAAGCGAATTTGGTGAATAACAGCTGGCGTAAGAGGTTGTTCTTTTGTGTCAAAGCAAGCCCTTACATAATCAAGCAGCGCATAGTGTTTAAATTTAAAAATAAAGCGCTCATAGGCTTCAGCGGAAGGTGAATTTATTTTAAGCAATTGATGAATACAACGCTGCGTGCAAGTGCCTGCTAATTGACCAGCTGTATAACCAAAATCAGGAATGTTTTCAGGGTCAACTTCATAACCACCGATGTGGCTAATACTGGCTAGAGTTTCTTTATAGAGTATTTTTTCATCAAATGCTTTACGAGTTGGTGTGGGTATCTTTGCATTAAGGAGACGTGCTATAAAAAGTTTGATCTCTTGCTCTTCATGAGGCGTTTTAGGGAAAGGGAATTCCCAAGTTTTGGTTGGATTATAAAGTTCTTTTTCAAGGCTTGATTTTTTATGGTGATATTCAATACCTGCACCGGCATTAATGGCTGTAAATCGAAAGCCGTTATCGGTGCGGGTGATTTGGTAGACCATCGCATGTCCACCGTCAAAATTTTGCCATCCACCCGGCAGAAGTATTTTTTCTCCTTTTTTAAGATGAAGAATATCATTGGTAATGGTGGTTGCCAGTTTACTAACATCACTACTGTGGGAGATATTTAATAGTTCTTCTTGAATGAACTTAAGATAATTTGTGTCGACAATTAATTTTGCATAGGCAGGAGGCACTTCACCCTTGTCTTGCAGCTGATCCAAATACTGTTTAAGATAATTGATAGGAGTAATAAATTGTTGTCCTTCCAGCTCATAAACTCCGGAAAGATTGGCATCGTTCTCTATATGTGCAAACAAAGAGGCAGTAATTTTTGGCATTTTAAATTAACAACAAGAGTCGCAGACAAGTATTAATGAATTATAATTGGTCATTCTTAAGCAAATATTAACTTCCTCTTTGTGATTGTTTGTGATAGAAAGCTTTTTTAGTAAAAATGGGTGATACAGCATGTCGATAAAATCAGATCGTTGGATAGAGAAAATGGCACTGGAGCATGGGATGATCTCTCCCTTTCAGCCAGAACAAGTTCGTCATACTGATAATGGGCGAATTATTTCCTACGGAGTTTCCAGCTACGGTTATGATGTTCGCTGTGCCAATGAGTTTAAAATTTTTACCAATATTAATTCTGCAATCGTTGATCCGAAGGCATTTGATGAAAATAGCTTTGTAGATGTCCAATCCGATATCTGTATTATTCCTCCGAATTCATTTGCCTTGGCTAGAACTGTTGAATATTTTCGAATCCCGCGTAATGTATTAACAATCTGTCTTGGTAAATCAACTTATGCGCGTTGTGGCATTATTGTGAATGTAACCCCCTTGGAGCCGGAATGGGAAGGTCATGTGACTTTAGAGTTTTCAAATACTACCCCTTTACCGGCTAAAATTTATGCTCATGAAGGTGTTGCTCAAATGTTGTTCCTGGAATCTGATGAAGTGTGTGCAATTTCTTATCGAGACCGTGGTGGGAAATACCAAGGACAAACAGGAGTTACACTGCCTCGAGCTTAGGTTTTACGTAATTATCTTTATGCTGAATATAGCTTTAGCAAAATCCTCACGAAAGGTATTTCAGCGTCTGGTATTGTCTCTTGATGACTCTGCCTATGCTCCGCAGCTTGTCCTTGAGAGATGGTCACAAAATAGGTAATTGATTCTTTAGAGATTTTTATAGCTGCTTACGTACCACGCGTAAGCATGGTACGTAGAGATATAGAAATAAGCCTTAGTTATCCTCTTTCTGTTGCAATTTAATTTTGGCACGAGAGGCATCCACACGTTCCCTAAGTTCCTTCCCAGGTTTGAAATGAGGACTATACTTTTCCTGCGTGATCACTTTTTCACCCGTTTTAGGATTATGAGCATTGCGAGGGGGGCGGTAATGTAGCGAAAAGCTACCGAATCCTCTAATTTCAATGCGTTTTCCCTCTATGAGTGCTTGACTCATGAGCTCTAAAATACGATTTATGCTGTCTGTGACTTGCTTCTCAGGCAGATGTGTCATTTTGGCAGCAAGGTTTGCAATGAGTTGCGATTTAATCATACCCACCTCGGTTAGCCGCGTTTCTGGGCGCCATCACCAGGACACAACAGGTGATTGACTTCTATTTAGCATTCAATTTTTAGTATAGACTCGAAAAAAAATTATTCAATGTTATCAAGTAACTGTAACAAGGTTTTTAGCTTCAATGCAACTAGATTGTGTAAACAATCTCTACATTTGGAAATCCCCATTGACGCGAGATTAGCTTCATTCAGTGCATTTTTCCTGAATAAAGGCTTTGACGATACCCCAGCTCATGCGAACAGCGGTCACTTTTCTGATAATAAATTGATTTGCAAGTAAGGCTTTACTGGTAGAAATTACCAACGTTCCCGGTTGTAGCTGTTCTAAATGTTTACTAATACTATACCAATGCTCACCAAAAAAGGCAGTTGCATTAATGAATACCAGTGAAGCATCGGTGAATGTGCACTCTAAAAAATTCCCTCTTATAAATTCAATTCGCTTTGCTTTTTCCTGATAATCTTCATACTCTTGCAACCGTTGTTTTTGCTTGAGTGCGTAATTGTGCAACTCAGGCAAGATTTCAATACCACAGCTTTTTCGGACTTCGAATACCAATGCGCAGGCGATAACAGCTGTTCCCGTTCCGCTTCCCAAATCATAAAAGATAGTCGCAGGATTAGGTTGACATAACGACAATAAAGCAATGAATGATTCAAATTCAATCTCGCCATAGGTATATTCCATCACTGCTTGAGTTTTTCTAGCCTGCTGTGACAGTGCAAATCCATGGGTATTCCCGTAGAGTTTTTGATAAATAACTCTATGTTTGTTCAATGACAGGGCGCTTCGCCAATGGTTGACAGCGCGTTGCTGTCGCATGCCAAACCACAATAAAAGAGCGGTTATGAGAAGGAGCAGGAAAAGAATAAGCATTAATCAGGCTTTATGAGGTTTTTGATAGCTTAAGATCTTGGCTTTTTCCTCTTGTGTCAATGTGGGCCATGCTTTAATTAGAACTTTGCCTGCTTCGCGTTCATTTTTAGCGTGTTGATGAATTTCCCAAGGTAATTCATTACTAATATAAAAACCCATTACGCAGGCAGTAATAACCGTGGTAATCAAGGCAAGCGAAGCCGCGCGCCATTGAAATCTGCCGAGAATTCCTTGACTTTTAATCACTGCATTGTGTGCTACTCGCTCTACCTGTTCACAGCTTTCATTCGCGATACGTCGAAAATGGTGAATATCGTATTGAGTAAAATGCTCATCTAATCTTTCTATTGCCCGTAAAGTATATTGTTCGAGTTGATTAAGGCTTTTTTCCAAAAATTTGCCTAATTCCTGGTGTTTATCAGTAATTTCATCCAACAGCTGTTGACTTGCTTTCTGTAGATTACCGAGATGATCTTCACCTTGCTTTAGTATTTTTTCAGCACTTAGACGGAAGCGTGCAATGCCGGCCTGAGTTAATACTTCTTGTAAGGCATCCAGTTCATTATGAAGATTTTGCAGTTGCTGTTGCGCTTTATTTTGTTGAATTTGCGCCTGTTGTTCAATATCATGTCGCCATTCGAGCATTTTAGTTTCGGCAAGTTCAAAATAGGCGATAAACTCCCCGGTGTGCCGTAGTAATTCTTTTAATTTAGCAATATCCTGATCCTGTAATTGCTCCATGGCAGCCTCCTGGCATTAAACGTTAAATGGATTCGAAAAATTAATCGCTGTCGCTATACTTAAGAACTCGTATTAATAAACTCGAATCAACTTATTCTGTTAACTGGTTCTAAAACATGATTAAGCAATTGTTTTTTATTAGTATTACGCTGTTTACTATTCTAACTTTATTGATCTATCTCTTACAGCGGAATTTGATTTATTTTCCAGCAAAAGAAGTGCCAAGTCGGGCAGTGTTTCAGGCAGAGGATATGCAAACAGTAACTCTTCATACTGCAGATGGTCTGGAGTTAATGTCTTGGTATAAGCCTGCTCTGCCTGATAAGCCGACCATTCTTTATTTGCACGGGAATGCTGGTCATATTGGGTATCGAATGCCGTTAGTACGGCAATTTCTTGCTGCAGGTCTTGGGGTATTGCTTTTGGAATATCGTGGTTATGGCGGTAATAAGGGACAGCCTAGTGAGCGGGGATTGTATAGTGATGGAGAGGCTGGACTTGAATTTTTACAGCAACAAGGTGTTTCCCTTCAACGTACCATTTTATATGGCGAATCATTAGGCACAAGTGTAGCCGTTTATTTGGCTGCAAGGCATAAAGTTTGTGCTGTGATACTGCAATCACCTTATACCTCTATGACACAGGTGGCGCGCTATCATTATCCTTGGGTTTTTATTCCTCCATGGGATAAATTTGATTCTTTGTCACGTATTGCAAATGTTAACAGCCCTTTGCTCATTTTGCATGGCGAAAGGGATACCATTGTCCCTTACCAACAAGCGCGTACTCTCTTTGAGTATGCCAATGAACCTAAGCTCCTGATTAATTTGCCAGGTCGAGGCCATAATGATTTATGGGACGATGGTTTTGTTAGTAAAATAGTTACTTTTATTGGAACGAGCTGCACATAACTTAGACTTTTTAGTTGAAATTTCAGCATAATAATGTAAAATCTTAGTTAATATTTCCTTAATCTGAATTGATTAGAATGGAATTATGAAGTAATTAGAGGAGAACCCCATGCCAGTTGCCACCACAAGGTTTTTTAAAGGCCTTCCCGCAAAGGGGGTGACCAGTGCTTTCAAATCAATCAGAAAAACCTCACATTTTGTAGATGTGGGAGGTAATGGTGATTGTGGTGTGCGAGCGATTGCTGCCGGAATAATTAGTAAAGTATTGTTTGAGCAGCGCAGTACTCCAGAGCTTGCAGCTTTACTAAGTAAGCATTTTGAATATTTTCCTGAGCAGAAGCCTCGGCTACCTTTAGCTACTCCTGCTGAACAACTCGAGTGCATGACTGAGAAGGGTAAAATGGCAACAGCGATTCAATCTCTTGCCTACACGATACGCCAATTAGCCGTTGATGAAATGGTTGCAAATCCCGCCCATTATCGTGGTGCTTTTGTGGGCAATGAAGCAATGCCTACCTCTCCTGAGGCAATGCGCTTGCCAACCACTTGGATTGATGAGTCGGTCATTGCAGCCGCTGCAAAAGCAACTGGATTTCCCATTAATGTTCGAGTGGTTAGTGAAGGCAAAGAATTACCTATGCGCTTGCACTATAGTGCTAAAAAAGAAACTTCCGTGACTCCTTTGGTAATTCAGTTACAAAATAAGCATTACATTCCTAGTGTACATCATCCAGCTCCGTTTCAAGCGGTAAAATCAGGACACATGCACAGGGTTGAGCCTCGACAGATTGCAAAAAATGATCCCAATCTTGAAGAAGTTTTAGCTAAAATTGAGAGGGAAGATAAACGCTTGCTGAAAGAGTTTGAAGACACCAAACGACGTTTAACAGCTGCGGTTGAAGTGGATGGGGCTCCTAAAGAGTTATTGCTTAATATTTACATTGAAGGGCTTAAGAAGAGTGATTATCTGCAGGGCTATGTGGGTATTGAGCATGGTAGTGAGGATTTCTTTAAAGCTATCAAAGATGTGAATGGTGAATTGGAAGTCGTTCGTAGTGAACTTGACAATCCTGATCAGCATTTTACCAAACAATTAATTCACGCGATTGCCCGGGCAGTAACCATCAATCATTTAGACGCGAGTGAAGTATTTGAGAAAATCGAAAGTGCTCTCTCCGATAAAAGAGTCAGTGCGCATGTTTAAGCGTTGAGCTAAATTAGACGTCAAAGGACTGAGATTATTGTCAGTCCATCTGCCTCTCTTTCTATTAGAGCTAACTGTCATATCTTATCTTATCAGTAGAAAGTTCAGCACTTATGGCATTCTTAACCTCAGTGCTATGTGATGTTAAATCTAGGGTAGCTACTCCAAGTTTTTCATAGACTTCTTTTTGTTGGGGTGAAGAAAAACTCGCTAGATGGTTTTTAATAGTTGATAAATCACCTCGTTGAATAGGTCCTGTCAAAGACTCG
The DNA here is from genome assembly GCF_002240035.1 of Legionella clemsonensis. Classification (NCBI taxonomy): domain Bacteria; kingdom Pseudomonadati; phylum Pseudomonadota; class Gammaproteobacteria; order Legionellales; family Legionellaceae; genus Legionella; species Legionella clemsonensis. The sequence goes on from NZ_CP016397.1 coordinate 154,049, forward strand.
CCGGGAGATAGTGTTTTCTCTAGATTTAAAACGGTACCTTTCATTAAATTTGTTATTATCTTCATTGCAATTTCATGTTCAACGCCAGCTTGATTTAGACATAGAAGAGCTTGTTGAGCCAAGGTCACTAAATAGTTTGACGCGAAGACACCAGCAGCATGATAGAGGCTTTTCTTATTTTTATCAATTTGATATGTTTTTGCTCCCATTGATTTTAAAATTGGCTCTAATGACGCTAATGCTTCTTTATCGCCTTCCATTGCACAATAAGTTCCTGCAAATTCTTCGACACTTATTGTCGGATTGGCAAAGCTTCTCATTGGATGAATACTGGCAACAAAACAACCAAACTCTTGTAGGGGTTTTAATACCTCTGAGGATAGAGAGCCACTACAGTGAACGATAATATTTTCAGATTTAATAGATCCATTAGTGGCTAATTCTTTGGCAATATTCTCAATCATATCATCTGGGGTGGTAATCCATGTCATATCAGCGGGAGGTAATTCCTTGATTGAGGGACAATATTTCCCATCTCCAATGAAGGAGATTGCCTCAGAAGTGCTCTCAAATGATCGATTGCAAATTGCACCTACTTTGACCTTGGGATGTTTCAAAATAAGTCTCCCTATCGTTTTACCTAAATTTCCCGCGCCTATGAAATTGACTATGAAAGTCATATGATTTCCTTTAATACAATTTGTAAAAATTAGAGAGTGTATTGAAATAGTATTATTTCATCTATAGTTTTAAATTCATTTATGGAATAACTAGGGTTACCTTATAAAATAACCCTAAATAAAATAGGCGAACCGCATGGCAAGAAGAACCGTTTATAACAACCACGCATTAATCAATTCCACCAGTCGCCAGAGGTATTGAATTATAAAAATCCTTGCTCTTTCATCCATTCATCATTCGCATATTTAGACATGTAATTACGGATGGAGTCAGGCAGGATAACCAGACAGCGTTGCCCGGCTTTCAACGATTTTGCTGCTTCCAGGGCTCCCCACATCGCAGCACCAGAAGAGCCTCCGACCAATAAACCCTCCTCTTTAATTAAGCGTCGTGCCATGTGGAATGAATTTTTATCGTTTGTTTTAATGTAATGATCGATTAATTGATTATCGAGGACTTCGGGGAAGAAATCATACCCTATTCCTTCAACCTGGTAGGGCTTAATCTCATTGCCGCCGCCTAAAATCGAGCCCTCTGGATCAACGCCAATCATTTTGATTTCTGGGTTATATTCTTTTAAACGCTTGGCAATACCAGTAATGGTACCACCGGTTCCTACACCAGCAACAACCATATCTAGATTCAAGCCAAAATCCTCAATTATCTCCTGCGCTGTCCCATAATAATGGGCATTGGGATTATCCGAATTTGCATATTGATCAAGAATATGAGAATGAGGTATTTCGCGTTGCAACTCTTTAGCTAGCGAAATATGGCTATCCGGATCATCCCAGGCTGCTTCAGTTCGGGTCCGATAAATGGTCGCACCCAGCCGCTCTAGGACGGATTGTTTTTCCTGACTCATTTTATTAGGCATGGTAATGACAACCTTATAGCCCAGAACTGCACCTGCTAATGCAATTCCAATACCGGTATTACCAGATGTCGGTTCAATTAAAGTATCACCTGGTTTAATACGGCCAGCTTCCTGGGCCTTTTTAACCATTTCAAAGCCAATGCGATCTTTTACTGAACCACCTGGATTTAAAAATTCACACTTGGCGTACAATTCACAGGCAAGCTCTTTACCAATACGATTTATTTTTACTACAGGAGTATGGCCTATGGTGGCGAGAATGTTGTCATAAATCATTGCAAGTCCTTATCATCAAAATTCCTGCTCAGTATACGTCAAACTGACTCTTGTTGTTACCCCAAAAGGTAAAGCTTGGATTCACTGCTAATAGTATTTTTTCTGCCGCATCCAAATCTGCTGGTAGACCATACAAGATTAAAATATCTCCGGCGCGAAACTGGATATTGGCAGTCAGCTTTACATGCTCGGTTGGCCATTTAAGCCGGTCGGAGTGTAGCACTAAGTGTTACAAGAATAAGGGATATCCTATGCCGAGTAATTATTCAATCTTTAGATTTTATTGATTAAAATATATTTAAAATCAGCAGTCTGGATTTTACAAGCTGGCTGACACCAGCTAGAATGCAAGATAGTACAAATCACCTACTTCCAAGGATGACACTATGAAAAAAAATCTGCTTTTTTGGGGTATCACGGGTACATTGACTTCAACTTTGCTATTAACGAGTTGCCAGGGTATAGAACAATTGTTTACTGATTCGCCAGCCAGAAATTCCCAGCCTAGCTATGGCACAAGTCAGCAACGGACTACGACAATTTATCAAAGTGGCTCTTCAACCCGAGCAAACTCAACTGCACCCAGAGCAACAAGCAGTTCCACTTCGGCGAATCGTTCCAATACCAGTTCCTATTCGAACCCATCGTCAGCCTCCTCCTCCTCCTCATCATCATCATCATCTTCTTCTTCTTCCTCCTCTTCAACGTCGACACAGCCTGCGTCACAAGCCGCTAAGAAAACTGCTGGCACCGCTGTGCCATTGGAAGCGCCCACTGTTGGCCAGTAGGAAAACGAGGAAATGCAGTATTGAATAGCTATGGTTTTTATCTCTGGTGATTCTTTAATGAGTCACCCTATGCCTTAGAACAGTAAAACCTATCCAAAATAGTCTTATAACGTTAAAATTAATCCATCATTCTAGAGTTATGGATAAAAAATGCATGCATTGAAAGAAGCCGTGGCCAGGGAAGCCTTAAATTATCTTAACGATGATGAAATGATTCTTGGCATTGGCACCGGTTCCACTGTTAATTATTTTATTGAACAATTAACCACCATTAAGCATCGTATCGATGCCTGTATAGCCAGCTCAAAAGAGACAGAAGTTCGATTGCGAGCTCTGGGTATTCCTGTCATTGATTTAAATGTTGCCAAGGAAGTACCTATTTATGTTGATGGTGCTGATGAAGTGACCGAGCAGCGTCAAATGATAAAAGGCGGCGGAGGTGCTTTAACACGGGAAAAAATTTTAGCGTCAGTGGCCCATCAATTTATCTGTATTGTCGATGAATCAAAACTTGTCGGTCATTTGGGAACGTTTCCGATTGCCGTTGAAGTCATTCCTATGGCGCGTAGCTATGTGGCCCGTGAACTTGTAAAATTGGGTGGAGATCCTGAATACAGAGAAGGATTTACCAGTGATAACGGTAATATTATTCTTGATGTTTATAATTTTGAGGTAACAACACCCGTTGAATTGGAAGAATCCATTAAATTAATACCAGGCGTGGTGGATAACGGTTTATTTGCCAAAAGACTTGCTGATACAGTATTAGTAGCTACCTCAAATGCTATTAAAATTTTGAATTAATTTCTTAAGTTTCTCTTAAGGTTTGGGCGTTATACTCCTTTCTGAAAGTTGAAGGGAGTTTCTATGCGTGTCTTAATTGTTGAGGATAATGCATTTAATGCATTTTGCTTAACCCGATTACTGACGATGGTTAATAAGCAAATTCAAACGACAGTCGTAAGCGATAGCCTCAGCGCTTTAAATTATATTGCCCAAAATAATGTGGCTTTTATTGTAATGGATGGTAATTTAGGGGCTACAGATGGCATCTATTGCAATGGACCTGCTTTAGCAGAAACAATTTGGCAACAAATGCCTAAATTGCCAATTGTTGCCTGGTCTGATTCTGAACCTATGCGAAAAGCCTTCGCTGATGTTTTCAGACAATATAATAAGCCTTTGAATGACTATACTTGTTGGACGAAAGTAGTTAGTCAAGAGCGGATTTGTCAATCACTACCTTATTTGCTAGCTCAAAATGGTGATTCTTATTTTCCTGCTAAATCAGAGAAACAAGAGCATTCTTTGCCTGTTGCCTAAAATTTACCTACTCTCTACAGTCGATGTGCTTGGCATAGAACTTGTTTCACGTTAGGATTAGGTTTTTTGCACAGGGTATGACTCATGGAGCAGTTAGAGGTTACTTCAACAGTTCAGGAGCACCTATCGCAGATAAGCGCCCATTTAAATACACGCATCCTTGGTCAACAGGATTTGATTTCAAGGTTGTTAATCGCCTTATTAGCAGATGGGCATTTATTGGTTGAAGGAGCGCCTGGATTAGCCAAGACTAGGGCAGTAAAAGAATTGTCCGCTGTCGTAGAAGGTGATTTTCACCGTATTCAATTTACACCTGACTTATTGCCTGGGGATTTAACAGGTACTGATGTTTATCGTCCAGAAAATGGTTCTTTTGTTTTTCAGCCCGGCCCTATTTTTCACCACATGATTCTTGCTGATGAGATTAACCGTGCGCCAGCAAAGGTACAATCGGCGTTACTTGAGGCTATGGCTGAGCGACAAGTCACTATTGGTGGCACTACCTATCCTTTACCTGAACTATTCCTGGTGATGGCCACTCAAAACCCTATTGAGCAGGAAGGCACCTACCCTCTGCCTGAAGCACAACTCGATCGTTTTTTAATGTATGTAAAAATTAGTTATCCTGATGCCAAAGTTGAGCATAATATTTTGGCGTTAGCTCGCTCAGAAGCGAGAGGAAGTTTGACATTAACTCCTGATGCGTCACTAATGAAACCCTTATCGCAAACTACGCTGTTTGAAGCAAGGCGACAGGTTTTGGATGTTCACACCAGTGAAGCATTGGATAATTATATGGTGCAACTTGTGGTTGCTACGCGTAATCCTGGGGTATATAGCAATCAATTGGCTCGCTGGTTACGTTTTGGTGCAAGTCCGCGTGCGACCATTGCTCTTGACCGATGTGCGAAAGCCCATGCTTGGCTTGCCGGACGAAATTATGTAACGCCGGAAGACATTCATGTGATAGCCCATGATGTGCTGCGACATCGTATTCTTTTAAGTTTTGAAGCGGAAGCTGAGGGCGTCAATAGTGATGACTTCATTGATTCATTGTTGCATTTAATCGCTGTGCCTTAGAGGTGATTTAATGAGCGATGGAATAACTGCCAACCTCGAGGAATTACTTGCTTTTAAGCGTTATGCTCAGAAAATAAATCAAAAACCTGAAACTAACGCAGCCTATGCAGGTAATCACACGTCAAAGTCGCGCGGACGGGGAATGGATTTTGCTGAGGTACGTAATTATCAAGCCGGCGATGAAATTCGCCATATGGAATGGAGAGTGACAGCGCGCACCGGTCGCGCCCATGTAAAACTTTACCAGGAGGAGCGTGAGCGACCGGTTGTTCTTCTTTGTGATTTTAATCCTTCTATGTACTTTGGGACTCGATTGGCTTTTAAATCAGTGGTTGCCGCGCGTTTGGCAGCAATGATTGCCTGGACTGCCATGAAACAGGGTGATAAAGTCGGCGGATTAATTTACTCAGCAACAGAGCATAATGAATTTACTCCCCACAGTCGCAACTTGGGCGTCTTGCCTTTTTTGGCTGCCTTAAGCCATTACACCAGTGCTTCTTTAGAGAATAAGGCGCAACCCAAGCCGTTAAGCGAGGTATTGGTTCGTTTAAGACGAGTCACTCGACCTGGGAGTATTGTAACAATTATTAGTGATTTTTATGCTTTGGATGATGAGAGTGAGCGACATCTTAGTCGATTGCGACTTCACAATGATGTATTGGCTTATCATGTGTGTGATCCTTTAGAACTGGCTCCTCCTAAGCCTGAGCATTATCCGATTACGGACGGTCAGCAGGAAACAATACTTGATACAACCAGCGACGATGTTGTAAGAAGCTATCAGGCTTATTGTGAACAACGCATTACTCACTTGGAAGCGCTGTTCAAACGCTTAAAAATTCAGTATATACAGGTTACCGCGGAAGACAATATTCCAAAACTGGTAAGAAAAACATTTCCCAGGAGAACAAGTGGCTGATGCAGAGGTACTCAATCAATTGCGGGATATTCAATTACCTCAACCGGTGGGTTGGTGGCCATTAGCTCCAGGCTGGTATTTTTTAATAGCCCTTGGTTTTTTGTTTGTCGGGCTATTGCTGTTTCTGGGTTATCGGCGCTATCAGCGTGACCGAGCTAAGAAAGAAGCATTGAGTCTACTGGCAGCGATGCAAAAAGAATATCAACAGGGTGCTGATAGTCAAATAACTAGCATGAAAATTTCAGAATTACTGCGTCGAGTGGCTCTGGTTTATTATCCAAGAGAAGAGGTGGCTGGCCTACAAGGACAGCATTGGCTAGATTTTTTAAATAGAACGGCAAGAGGGATTGATTTTAACAAGGTTAGCTATCATCTTCTGCAATTACCTTACCAAAAAACAACAGGAGTGAATCTGGATCCTCTCTTCCATTGTACAAAAATGTGGATAAAGCAGCGGGGGGTGCCATGTTCGAATTAGCCTTGCCCTGGGTGTTATTTTTTCTGCCCTTACCTCTGCTTCTATGGTTTGTCTTACCCAAAGCCTCTATTCGATTACCGGCGGCACTAAAGATTCCATTTTTCAATGCCATATTGCCTATTGTAAATCAAAGACCGCGCTTTTGGGTAGCTCAGGCACAAATGGGTTTGTTTTTTGTAATATGGGGCTTGCTTCTTTTGGCGGCAGCGGGCCCACGCTGGATTGGTGAGCCATTACCATTAGAACGGCAAGGTCGCAATATTATGCTGGTTCTTGATCTTTCTGGTAGTATGGAATTGCCTGATATGATATTTCATGGCCGACCTGTTAGTCGGTTAACTGTTGTCAAACATGCTGCCGAGGAGTTTGTGCGCCAACGTGTGGGGGATCGCATTGGACTTATTTTATTTGGAGCACGTGCATATTTACAAACGCCCTTAACGTATGACCGTCAAACGGTATTATTACGCATTGAGGATGCCACAGTAGGACTTGCCGGACAAACTACTTCCATTGGTGATGCGTTAGGATTAGCGGTAAAACGATTACAAGATGTTCCTGCAAAAGGACGTATGATCATTTTATTAACGGATGGAGCCAACAATTCGGGTATTCTTGCGCCATTAAAGGCGGCTGAGCTTGCCAAACTTGATGGTATTAAGGTCTATACGATTGGGCTGGGAACTGAAAGTGATCCCCGCGCATTGAGAAATCTCTTTTTAAATGTAAATGCATCTTCTGATCTGGATGAAGAAACTTTACAAGAAGTCGCCAAAATAACGGGGGGACGTTATTTTCGTGCCACCGATGTGCAATCGTTGCATGAAATTTATGAAACAATTAATCAATTAGAAACCGTAACCCAAGAGCAAGCGACTATTCGTCCTCAACACGATTATTATCCTTGGCCCTTGGCGTTTGCATTTCTATTATTCTGTTATTGGCTGGCAAATAAAGCGAAATTATTCGCTGGTTTGAATAGAGCGGTTAATCGCAAGGTTTCTATATCATGACCGAGTTTCATTTTATCCGTCCCTGGTGGCTGTTTGCTATATTGCCTTTACTGGCATTGGCCTGGTATCTGTGGCGTCGGCGACCACAGTTGGAGGTATGGGCTGCTATCTGTGACCAATCACTGCTGGAGCATCTGTTAGTGGCTAAGGGAAGCCACAACCGCCATTTTGCATTATCGCTCTTGGTTGCGAGTGCTTTATGCATGATTATTAGCTTGTCTGGTCCGAGTTGGATGCGCCTGCCTGTGCCCACTTACAAACAAATTCAGCCAAGAATTTTAGTATTGGATATGTCGGATGCAATGCTGGAAAAAGATTTATTACCTAATCGCCTGAGTCGTGCCAAATTCAAATTACATGATTTATTTAAGCGAGGCGATGTAGGACAGCTGGGATTGGTAGTCTATACCGGTGAACCATTTATAGTTTCGCCATTAACAGATGATGCACAGACCATTGATGCACTTCTGTCCTCGCTTTCACCTGATATTATGCCTGTAGAGGGAAATCGCCTGGAAACAGCACTCGAAGAAGCAGCTCAACTCTTTAGGCAAGCCGGTTTTCGCCAAGGACAAATTTTGGTTCTAACGGCAGAAACACCGAGTGCGGCGGCAATTGCTACTGCCAAAAATATGGCAAGGCGGCACATTATTACTTCAATCATGGCTGTAAAAGCGAATGGAAATTTAAACCCTCTATTTCAGGAGTTTGCTAATGCTGGAGAAGGGGTATTATTGCAACTTGCGGATAACAGTAGTGATTTAGATAAATGGCTAACGATGAAGACAAATAACAAACAATTTCAGCGTAGCCTGCAGGATGATATTCCTCTATGGCGGGATGAGGGGCGCTGGTTTTTAATCCCGGCCCTTCTTTTTCTCTTGCCAGTTTTCAGACGAGGTTGGTTGCAGAGGTTAGAAACATGAAAAAAGGTTGCTTTTTTCTATTGCTAGGTATTTCTCTTTCCAGTTATTCCTTTAGTTGGCGGGATCTTTGGTTTACGAAAGACCAGCAAGGGCAAACTTTAATGCAGGAAAAACAATTTGAACAGGCAGCAGATACTTTTCAAAATCAGGCTTGGCGTGGTGCTGCGGCTTATCGTGCAGGAAATTATAAAGAAGCTGCTAAATATTATGAGACCTTGCAAAACGAGCAAGGTTTTTATAATCAGGGCAATGCTTTCGCCAAATCAGGACAATATGAAAAAGCATTAAAGGCTTATGATAGCGCATTAGCGCTTAATCCCAAGAATAAAGATGCACAATTTAATCGCCAATTAATTGAAAAGTTACTAAAACAACAATCCAATAACCAACAGAACCAGAATCAACAAAATAAAAATCAGCAAGAGCAGGGACAGCAAGATAACCAGCAGAATAAAGAACAAGAAAGTCAGGGACAACAGGACAATCAGCAGAATAAAGAACAAGAAAGTCAGGGACAACAGGACAATCAGCAGAATAAAGAACAAGAAAGTCAGGGGCAGGAGGCTAATCAGCAGAATAAAGAGCAAGAAAGTCAGGGGCAGGAGGCTAATCAGCAGAATAAAGAACAAGAGAGTCAGGGGCAGCAGGCTAATCAAGAGAATGAGAATAAAGAGCGGCAAAAACAGGGACAACAAAACAGTCCACAGAATAAAAATCAGCAAAATAAGAAACAACAAAATCAGCAAGAACAAGATAATGAGAGTGTTGGAAAAGAGGCCCAATCAGCGGAAGAGCGTGAGAAACACCAAGCAAAGGAACAATGGTTGAGGCTTATTCCTGACGATCCTGGCGGGCTATTGCGAGAAAAATTCTTACGCGATCATATACGTAGACAAGGTGGTTGGCATCCATGAAAAAAATTTTACTCGGTTTGATACTATTTTGTGTGGCACATGCAGGGTTTACTACTGTAACGCTGCAGTTGGAATCATCAAAAGTTCAGGCAGGAGATACGGTAAGACTTATTTTAACTTTAGATGGTGCTGAAGCAGATAATGTTCCTGATCTCACGCCACTACAAAAAGAGTTTACGATTGTTGGTACTGAGCGCAGCATGAATTACACTGTAATCAATGGCCGAGCTCAGTCCATGGGACAGTGGCTGATTTTACTGCTACCTAAGAAAACAGGCATTCTAACAATTCCTGAAATTCAGGTCGGTCAGGAAAAAACAGCACCGGCTACTCTTGAAGTTACTGAAGAATCACTGCAAACTCAATCCTCAGATTCTAATCAGCCGAAAGATGTTAAATTACTGGTTGAGGTGAGTGAAGAAAATCCTTTTATTAATCAGCAAATTATCTACACAGTTAAACTATATAATAGCCGACATTTAGTGAATGCCGACTACCAACCCCCTCAAGTTGAAGATGCTTTACTTATTCCCTTAGAAACTGGGCGACGTTATCAAACAGCAGAAAATGGCCGTCTATACACGGTTGAGGAGCAACGATATGCCATTTTCCCGCAAAAAAGCGGCCCTTTAAAAATTATTCCTCCAACGTTTAATGCTGTGATTTATGAGGCAGTTCCCAAGCGGGTAAGGGAGCGTGCCAAGCCAATCTCCATTAATGTGAAGCCTGTTCCCACTCCATATACAGGGAAAACATGGCTACCTGCCAAACAGGTTAATTTAAGTGAAAGTTATGACAACAGTGGATTATCCTTACAACAAGGCACTACCTTAGTCCGCACGGTAACACTGCAGGCAACCGCGGTGCCTGCACAGTTATTACCAAGGCTTGATTTTGGTAGTAGCACTGATTTTTCCATTTATCCAGAAAAACCGGTTGAAAAAAATTCGTTTCAACAATCCGACTTGGTCGGCACAATCACTTTTAAAATGACTTATTTATTTAATAAAGCGGGTCAAATTACCATACCGGCCTTTAAACTAATGTGGTTTAATACTGTCACTGGCAAAGAAGAAATAGCCGCCCTGCCAGAGCGTATTATTCAGATAAGAGCTACAAACAATGTCACATCAAATACAACTAAATCATCTGCCATTCCTGCCGCTCAGTCTCTTAAAGAAGCACCTTCAGTTGATAACCCTGCTGTGGTCGCAAAAAAAGAAACTACTGAGCTAGCACCGGCGGTAAATGCTTCGAGTAATTTGGGCTGGTGGATTGCGCTAGTATTTGCACTGGCCTGGTTGTTGACTTTAGGTTTATGGTTTTGGCAAAGAATGGGAGAAAACTCGCGTTACACGAGGAAACATGCGTTAAAAAATCTGCAAGATGCTTGTTTACGAAATGATGCCTCTGCAGCCAGGGATGCCTTAATGCATTGGGCGCATAAGCAGTGGCCAGATACAAATTTGTTAAATTTAACTGATGTTGAAAGTAAAGTGGATGATGTAATACTCAGGGAACAAATCAGAGAATTAGCGCAGGCATTGTATCACAAGAATGCGAAAGCCTCTTGGCGAGGTGAGCCTCTCTGGCGGGCGATTCTTTCTTTTAAAGAGAAAGGTGGAAAAACTACCACTCACAATAATAATTCCCTACCGCCTATGCACAAATTATAAGTTGATTAAAGCCAAACGGTGCTGAGTTCTGCGCGCCAATTCGCTATCTTTGCCTTGTCAATAGAAGTACTAGATTTGAAATTTATGAAACTAGAGACAGCTCATCTGGGGCATTGTTTATTCTTAAGTATACTTCTACCTCCTCTCGCGGTTAGGAGTTGAATTGGTCTCTCTGATATTCCTTGGTCTTGTTGATAATTCATCAAATTTTTATATTAAGGCTGTTCCATCTTTAGGGAGAAGGGCCAATAGTAATCACTGGCCTGGCAAAACTAACTCTTCTTTCTAAAGAGCGTTCTATTTTTCTATGCAAATTAACCTTACCAATCATACCCCGATGAATCCCCTCCACTACCGCTTCGATAAGGGTACTGCAATTAAATACTTCACGGGTGTGTTTTAAATACTTTTCCACGGTATAGGGGCTAATTTTAAGAAGTTGAGCAATTTGTTTTACGGAATTACCCTGAGCGGCAAGCCATAAACATTCCTGTTCACGAAGCGGTATGGATTCTTTTTCAGAATAGCCCCCTTTTATAACCGCATGTCGGTGTGTCTTGTTAGTCAGGATAAACGAATACTTGTATTTCGTATTGCAGAAAATAATTAATTCAAGAAAGGTATCCACAAAATGAACACAGAAATTTTCAAAGGAGCGAATCGTTTTCGTATAAAATTGCTCTGAATCCGTTGGTGTATCGCGTATTGCACTAAACACAAAAGTACACTCCGCACAGCGTCTGATAATATTGTAGGTAGGATAAAGATTATATTGCTCATTTAGCATGGTTCTAAGTCGTGGAGAAATAAATCCGACCTTATCACCCAAATAAAAATCACCTTGGCTAGAATCAATCATTCCAGGCGTGTAAGTATAATCTTCCTTATACAATGCATCCTGATAATAAGATAAAATAATGGGATAAACGTTCGATAGAATTAGTATATTGCCATCATTGAAAATCAAATACATCGCAAAATACTTAAGCCCCATCTGTCTTAAAGGCATGCATGCCTCATCAATTTGCTTTTTATAGGCCAAACTTAAAATGTAGGGTACTTCTTTCATAAATTCCTTTTTCCTTTATGTTGATACTTGCTGATGGTTGTAAAAATAAGGGGAACAAATTACTCCACCCATTAATTCAACCTTAGTTCCCTAAGTTTATTCATATTTAAAATATTATTATATAAAAATGGGTTAAAATGTAAATATTAAATTAACCACAAAGGATAATTTAATAATAAAAAAGTAACCACAACAAGCAAATTGTCTTGCGGAGGGCTAAAGTTTATGAGGATGTTTTAACCATTTTATTGTATTATCTCTTTTAAAAGACTAATTAATGCAATTTATGAGAAATCCCCTGCTCGATAAACTTTCGAGTCCTGAGGCTCGTGGTAAAAGAATTAGATTTCTTCGCGATCACCTCCTTTCGCTCACCAGAAGGGAATTTTGTGCTCATACTGATATTACACAACCTGCTCTAAAAGGTTGGGAACTAGGGTGGGGCGGTGGTTTGACTCCCCAAGGCGCTGAAAAAATTGTTAACCGTGCACGAGAACTAAATATTTTTTGTTCCGTAACATGGCTACTACATGGTATAGGAAAAGAAGCTACCTTTATTACCAAAGAGCTATTTATTCAAGAAGAAGATGAAAATCATATAGCTAAAGAATTATTATTATTTAGGGAGCTAAATAATTCCATTGACGCTATTATGCGAGATGATGGGATGATTCCACTCTTATTTCCTGGCAATTATGTAGGTGGCATTATTGTCTCTGATATTCAAAAGGCAATAGATAGAGAATGTATAATTGTAGATGAAAATAATGATATTTTTATTAGGATTTTAAAAAACGGGGATAATCTTAATCATTTTAATTTACATTGTCTTAATGAGCACACAATAACTGTCAACAAAGAAATCAAAAATGTAAAAATAAAAATTGCTGCCCCTATAATTTGGATAAGAAGAATAAACAGACGCTTATAAAAGAGATTACTGATCTTTCCTCGAAAAACCGGACACCAACATTATGCAACCAACCTAAAGTCATTCGTGGTCTGAAACCCTAAAGTTGAATGGATGCGCTGACGATTGTAAAACACTTCAATGTAATCGAATAGAGCTAATTGAGCATCCTTTCTAGTTTTAGATTGTTCCCCATAAATCATTTCGACTTTCAAAGTATGATAGAAACTTTCCATAACTGCATTGTCATAACAGTTACCCGAGCCACTCATGGAGCAAATAAAACCATGTTTTTTGAGAAGCGATTGATAAGCATTACTGCAATATTGAGATCCTCTGTCAGAATGATGAATGACGCCATTAGGTGGGTTATTGCGGTGAATCGCCATGATAAGAGCACCTTCAATAAGGCTTGTAACCAACCGAGTTCCCATGCTCCAACCGACAATCTTTCGATTGAATAAATCCATGACCGTAGCTAGATAAAGCCAGCCCTCATCAGTATGAATGTAGGTTATATCAAACGCCCAAGCGGTGTTAATAGCAACAGGATTAATTGTCTTCCCAAAATATTTTCGGCCACAGGCTTTGAGTGGCGACTATCTGTTGTCACTTTAAAACGCCTTGCCGCTTTAGGTTTGAGTCCTTCCTGCTGCATTAAGCGTTTGATCCTCGCTTTCCCATGATATTTACCCAACTTACGCAATGCCTGTTGTAATCGAGGCACGCCGTAGGTTTGACGCGATTGCAAAAATTCATCCCGAAGCGTTTGTGCTAAACGTTTATCTTCTTGTATACGTGAGCTTTCAGAACCTTTTAATCAAGCATAATAGGAGCTACTGGATACGCCTAATACCTGACAAAGCTTTTGTACACGATGGAAAGCCGATTGTTCTTTTATTAACGCGTATTTCGTTGGCCTTCCTTGGCGAAAAACGCTGCTGCCTTTTTAAGATTTCTCGCTCTTCTTCCAGCTCCGCTACGCGCGCTTTCAATCGCTTTAATTCTAAGTCTTTTTCATTTAATTGAGGTTGATTTGGGAATACTTTCTCTTGTTTGAGAAGGTATTGTTTGCGCCAGTTATATAGGTTATTTTCTGCTACACCAAGCTCCCTGGCTACTTGTCTTAATGGCTTATTACTTGATTCCACTAGTTCAATAGCTTTAATTTTGAACTCTTTTGTATAAACTTGTCTTACCATGATTACTCCTTGTTGATGAGATTATATCTCTTAAACAAGGTGTCCGGCTATTCGAGGGAAGATCACTTCAGTTAAGTGCATTATCTCTTAACTGGGGTGCTCAAATCTATTAAACCACGTCAAACTACCGCTTTGTAACTAATTACTTTATTCCAATTTATACTAGCAGTAATTTTCCCTTGAACAATACTATAAACATATTCTTCATTTAGTGCATGGGAATCAAAAATATATTTATCCCATAAACTAATTTCTTCTTTATGCTCTTTCTCTGAAAATAAAAAAAGCAAACTTTTCCTCATTTTAATTTTTTCGATTAATAGTTCAGAAAAGCTATACCCTTCTAAAAATTCAATATACTCGTTTAACTTTAATTGATCACAGACTATCAACCATGTAGGATTCCCAGTTGCAGTTAAAAAAAGAAAACTACCTATATTATCTAAAAGATAATACTCAATAGAATTAGTTTTAAAAAAAATATTTTTGAAAATTCTATTATAGTCATCATTATTTAATAATTTATTTAATGCAGGACCACATCCTTTCACTATTAGTTTTGAAACGTTATTAAAATACTTCAATGTAAATTCAGAAATAGATTTTTTTAGTTTTTCTAAAAAATTTGAATCTGTTTTAAGAATAAATTGATCGATAATTCCTTTATTAAATGCATCAATAGCTGTAGATTGATCAGCCTCTGCAGTAAGTAGAATTTTAAATAACTCTTTTCCCTTTAACTGTTTGCAGAATTCAACTCCATTAATAGTAGGCATAGAAAAATCTACTACTATGATCCCAGGTATATTGTAACGAGTTGAATCATATATAGGATCAATAATCTTATTTATATGAATACCACCGATTTGGTTTATCGAATCTTCAGTTGATACAGGATCTAAAATAATATTTAGATAATCTTTATAATTGCTGCTTATATAATTAAATGCTTCCTCTGGATTTATAAACATTAATAAATTATCAAATGCTGAAAAATTGTAACTAATAGTTTTTAGAAAGTCCGAATTATCATCTAAAAAAACTATTTTCATTGGATGATATAGACAAGGGATTGGTGAAAATTCTAGTATATCGGGATAGGTTTCCATTTTAGTTCCAGCTTTAATTAGATTATCTATTACTCTAGTTCTAGTCTCATATAATGAAGCTTATCGCTTATCATCTTACAGTTGTGAAAATTGTAAAATTCTAAAGCTTCTGAATTATCAGCAAGAACAACTCCCTCTATTCGAGCACAATCCGATGTTCTTGCTATCCTTTTTAATTCTTCAAAAAGAAGTGTGGCTCCTTTCCTTCGCCGATATTCTTTTTTGATATATAAATCGTTTACATAAAGATTAGCAGAAGTATTTACAGTAAAATTTCGATAATCAATAGAATAGTTGGCAAATCCTGCGCTTTGCGCATCAATGATTAATATTAAAAAAGTTGCTCGTGGATTTTTACCAAAGATTAAATCTTTAAATTTTTCTTTTGAGTATTGAAATCGATATAAAACGCCCTGCTCTTCTAAATCCTCCATTAGCATGGTGAAAATATCGTTAAAATCACTTTCATTTGCGCATCTTACGCTTGATTCCATAACCGGCCTCTCATTTAAAGAAGCGATTATATATCGTATTAGCAGAACTAAAAAACCCAAAACTAATAAAATTATGGTAAGATTGTTCGTAAATGGATATTTATAAAAAGAATGTTTTTATCAAAAAGGAAAATTTCTTTTACCCTTTATTTTTTATTTTTTATTACTTGTTGGCTCCTCTTATTTTTGCACAGGTATTTGAATTTATTCCTTCCTCTAAAATAAGTGCCCTAATTGCGCAAATTGAATTTTTTTGCATTTTATAATTTTATATCTGGCTTGGTCTTTGTTTCTGAATATGAAAGACACTGATAAAAATGTATTTAAATGGTTTTTATTTGCTAACTTTTTTTTATTTTTAAATGATATATCTTTTTATTTTACTGTATATTTTTCCAACAAATTTATTTTGTCCCACTCTTTTTTTGCTTTTCTACCCGGCTACATCCCATATTTATGTTGGATCTTCTCCATTTTAATTTTTTTGTCAAAAATACATACTCGCTATTTGTTCACTCTTTTTCATTTTTTAAATTCATTGCCATTATTTTGATTTTTAATTTTTTAATTTTTGTTTTATTTTTTTCTGCAGGAGAACATGCTTTTACTTACTTTAGTTGGGAATTTATTTCTCACGTATTAAGTTTTATATTTGAATTTATAATATTTAATTTCGCACTTGTATGTTTAATTTATTCTGAAAATTCTGGTTTCTTTCTTTCCTTGTCAGGCTTGATGATACTTATATCAGGCGATTTCTTCTTTAATTATTCATTTCTTTCGCAGACAAATTTTCTTTTACCTTATGGTGAACTGCTTTGGTATTTGGGTTTAATCCTTATTTTCTTTGGAATTTTAAATATAAAAATAAATAGAAACTATAAAATTAAGTTTTGGTTTAGCCAAGCAAATTCTATTAAAAATAAATTAGCATTTTGGAGTTTTGGCACATCCATCTCAAGTTTTTTATTATTTTTTCTTGCAGCCTATTTTTCAGGGATAGAGAAAAATTTACTCCCTGTTTTACCCTTGTTCGTAATGTTTTATTCCATAGTTGTTGTTATCTTTTCTATTTATATGGGAAAACGATTTGAAGCTCCATTCAAAAAATTGGCTTCAAATGTAAAAGACCTGATGATTAATAATAAAATTGCAGTTGATAATAATTTCTCTACTCAGGAATTTATATTTTTGCAAGATTTTATCATTAACACGTTCAAAGAGAAAAATGAGAAGGATTTAGCAAAACAAGAATTATTAAATTTAGCAACTCAAGCAGCACATGATATTCGATCACCATTAGCAGCTATTAATACAGTAGTTTTAGATATAACTTCTGTACCTGAAAAATATCAATTTATTATAAGAAATGCAGTAAATCGTATCAATGATATTGCTAATAATTTACTGTCAGGATCGAAAATTATGTCTAATATTGAGAGAATTAATGATTATAAGGAAAGGTTTTCTGAACCCATTTATTTAATTTTAGAAAGTATTGTTTCAGAAAAAAGATACGAGCATTACCAATCAGGTATAAATATAAATTTAAAATATGCAAAGGATTCATATAATAGCTTTGCTAAATTAAATGCGAGTATATTTAAAAGGGTTCTCTCCAATTTAATTAATAACAGCGTTGAAGCTATTAATATCAAGGGACAAAACAAGGGACAAATAGAGATTTCTTTATCTAATACTGATGAATATGTGCAAATAATAGTTAGGGATAATGGCTGTGGCATTCCTACTAATGTCATTCCATATATAACTAAACAAGGATATAGTTATAATAAACAAAATGGCGCTGGTTTGGGGTTGGCTTTTACAAAACAATGTCTAGAGCAAATAAAAGGGAGTTTAGAAATTGCGTCAGAGGAGTCAAAAGGTACTACGGTTATAATACAACTATTGAAATCTGAGCCTCCGGCTTGGTTTTGCAAAAATATAGATATTGCTACTAGCTCCATAGTAGTTATATTAGATGATGATCATTCTATTCATGAAATTTGGAAAGAACGATTAAAATTTATTCCTGAATTAAAGATAATTCATTGTTTTAAGAGAATCGATTTTCTTAATTTAAAAATTAACACTGCGGAGTCATGTTTATACCTGGTCGACTACAGAATTATGGATTCTGCTAGTGGCTTAGACATAATTAATGAATGCGGTATTAGTGAGAATTGTATTTTAGTCACAAGTAATTTTGAAAATTTAGATATCAGAAAGGAATGTACGAAATTAAATATTAAAATTTTACCAAAGTTTTTTGTCCCCCATGTTCGTATAACACAGGCTAATTATAATAAAATAAATACTGTAGTATTTATAGATGACGATAAAATGATGAGAGATACATGGTCAATTGCCGCAAGTTGTACAGGTAATTTAATAGACACTTACAATTCTGTTGAGCAATTCTTAGATAAATCAGATTATTATAATAAACAGACCGTAATTTATGTCGACTCGGATCTTGATAAAGAGATTCGAGGTGAATTCTTGGCAAAGAAAATTTTTGACAAAGGATTCACTGAAATTTATCTTGCTACTGGCTTTCCCAAAGAAAAAATTGGAAAATTTGATTGGATTAAAGAGGTAGTTGGAAAAGAACCGCCATTTAATGTAAAGGATGTAAGATGAACTTATCCGAAGTAGCTCAAATAAAACATGACCTTTTAAATTCCATCACTATTATTAATAGCTTAACAAAATCAACAACCAATATATTTCTTCAAGTAATTAATAAAAACCAAGGAAATATTTCTGATGAGCAAATGAATATTTTTTTTGAGTCGATGGATTTGATACGTCATCAAACGGCTAAAATTGAGAAGTATTTCCAAGTTCTACAAGATATTTTAATTTAAACCTAGCCTCAGCCAGATATGAGCGAAGACATTAACCTGATTTCTCACATCTATAAAAATCCAAATAAGTATAGTCAAAATAATGCATTACAATACAATTTTGCAATGCAATTGCTAAGTAAAATTACCTTTAGTAGTGGAGTTGCCCCTCCTAAACCGAACCATCTAGTTAGCTGAAATGGCCAATCGAAATTCTCTTGGAGCCATCCTATTAAGCCCTTTATGTGGGGCAAAATTATTATAATCCTCAAACCAAATCGGTAAGTTTTTCATTAATGATTCAGCATTCATAGGATCATAAAAAGCGATATAATCGCGTTTAAAAGTTTTTACAAAGGCTTCTGCCATGCCATTGCTTTCTGGGCTATAAGCAGGAGTTGTGCAAACATCAACCCCCAGCTCTCTAGCAAAGCTAACAGTTTCCCGTGCTACATAGCAAGGACCGTTATCACTTAGCCACTGAATAGTTTTTGGAAGCTGGTTTATTTTACCAAATCGATACTCAACACTTTCGAGTATTAAATCACGAATGGCAGCACCATCAATTCCAACAGTTGATGCAATATAGCTAAGAATTTCTCGGTCACAAGTATCCATAGAAAAAGCGATAAATACTCTATCTCCATTAGCACATTGAACACTAAAACTATCGGAGCACCATCGGGTATTGCTATGCAAGGTAATAATTTTTCCGTCATGTAGTCGTGTTGGTTTTTTTCCGTAGGCTGGAAGTAATAAGCCATTCTTTTTCATAATACGGTAAACTCGTTTATGGTTTACTTTATTCTTATTTTCCTGCTTTAGTTGACGATTAAGTAATGTGGTTACACGGCGATAGCCATAACTAGCTCGTTTATCAACTATTTTCTTTATATAAGGTAGCAAGAGCTCGTCTTCTTCTGGGTGGACTCGAGACGCACGAGAACAATTTTTTTCCATCTTTTTATCCTTGTCGTTAAATGGGAACGGGAAACTTTAAGAGCATTGGCTATGGCTCTTATTCCATATCTTCCACTCCGAGCAAGGGTTGTCGCGAGATCAGTTTTTTTTCCCGACCTAACTTCACTGCTTCTTTTAAAATCTCTTTTCTAAAGTCTTTTTACCTAAAATTCTTTCTAATTGTTTAATTTGACGTTTTAACTCATTTACTTCCCTTTGTGGTACAACATCTTCCTCAGCTTTAAGTCCAACTAACGCCCCATTCTCCATTTGCTTTCGCCAATAAAATAGCTGTGAAGGCTGTATACCATGTTTTCTGGCTACATACGATACTGTCTTGCCAGGCTGATATGTTTCCTGAACTATTTGCTGTTTCTCATATGCCGCCCAACGACGTCTTGGTTCATTCCTGTGAACAATTTCTATTACTTCTTTAGATATAGTCATATTACTAGTCCTATTACTAGTCGTTAATTAACAACTAGATGGACCGGTTTTAGCGGGGAGCACTACAGCGGGGAGCACTACACAATGGAAGAATAGTATCTTTTTCTTTATAAAGCGCGCTATTTACAGCAGGCGTTACCGGATAACAGGTTAACTCAACTTTCTTATCGTGGTGCATGACGTCGTTTAAATTCTCTTGTGTAAATTCAGAAGAAGTTAGCCAAACTTGTAATTGCTCATCCGTTAAAATCCAAGGCATTCTGTCATGAAGCTTGGCGACTAACGCATTAGGCGAGGTGGTTAACACGCAACAAGACGGAATAACAATCTCCGGTTCAGGTTTAAATTTTTCCCAAATAGCCGCCACGGCCATTAATTTTTTATCGGCACGGGTTATGTAGTAGGGTTGTTTAATGGTTTTTTCTTGGGTTTGATGGTGTTGCCATTCAAAAAACCCGCTCATGAGCATAATACATCGTCGGTATTTAAACTTTGTCGAAAGGCAGGCTTTTCACCGACTGTTTCAGCGCGGGCGTTAATTAACAGGGCATTTTTCTTTTCTTTGGCATACCAAGGGTTTTACCGCATATCCAGCCCAAACTGGCAATGAACGCTCAGTCGTTTTTTTAATGTGCCATATTTAAAATATGGTAGTTCATAGTTAACCACCTATTTAGGCATGAGATAACACCGGAAACATTACTTTATTTTCAACAAAAATTTTATCCTTATCTTTTTGAATAAAAAGCACATCATCTCCAATATCTTCTTTTACTTCATAAGGAATACAATCCTTTGGAGTAAATCCGAGTAGAACTTCATTGATGTTAGAATCACATAATGAATATATTATTTCATCTAATCCTACTGGAACTTTTCCAAATACATCTAACAAATGAAGTTGATTATTATTGAATTTTGCAACTACGATAATATCTAATGCTCTAATGTAATAAACATTATCTTTTAGAAATTGAGCACAAGAAAACATGACAAGATCAGCATTCTCTTTCATAAAGAGCGCCCCAAAGCCTTGGGTGTTTTTTGCATAATCGTAAAGCATATCTCTATTCGATTGCATGTCCATATCTAATTTATAAAAGTTTGTACTTTTAATATGGCTCTCCACTCGTTTGAAAAATGAATATTCTTTCACTTTAACAAAACCAAATTTTGGATAAAGTTCTAATGCTGAAGGATTAGCATAAAGATAAATAAAGTTGCACTTCTGATTCCACTCAGACAATACCTTTTCCATCAAAAATCGACTCAACCCTTTATTTTTATAGGCTTCATCTGTCATAACAGTGCCGATTTGAACATATTGTTGCTGCTGGCCTAATACATAAAAATTCATTATATTGACTGAAACATTAGCTACCGCCTGTTCTCCATCAAACAGAGTATAAGGTATATACTTTTCATTCCAATATCCTGATTGATACCCATCCTCAAATGAAATACCAAAAGTTTTTTTAGCCAAATTATTTAATTCAGCCCTATACTTATCTTCTTTTTGGTAGCCTATTAGGAATGTATATTCTTTATTATTCAAAGTTACTTTCATATAAAATCTCTTTTTTTATTTATATCTGAATTTTACTAAAATTCTGTAAGTTAATGGCCTGGTGTGTACGTAGACCCCTATTTTCGGACAACATTAGTTCCCACTTTTATTTTGTAGTTGTCATTAATGCTGTTTTCTCTTATGATTGCCCTCAAATTAAGGTGATTTTCCTA
Organism: Legionella clemsonensis; assembly: GCF_002240035.1. Lineage (NCBI taxonomy): Bacteria > Pseudomonadati > Pseudomonadota > Gammaproteobacteria > Legionellales > Legionellaceae > Legionella > Legionella clemsonensis. The sequence continues at coordinate 175,783 of NZ_CP016397.1, forward strand.
TATGTCAGAGTAAAAAAGTTCCCCCTCTGGTCAACCACGACTTTCTTTAAAAGAAGTCGTGGTATAAACATTTTATAGCTTGTATACAGATTTTAACCATTCTTTTGCTTCCTGGCTGATTTTTTCATCCTCTAAGGCAATGGCTGTAATCGCAGACTTTTATCTCCTATTTCATCCATTAATTGATTCCAGCTTTGCAATAGCTCAGATGAAGAAATTTTTCCGACATTATCCAGAATGGCATAAGCACGCTGCTTCAAATAAGCATCCATTGATTTATCCATCCAAGCAACGATTTCTGGTGTCAACCCATGTTCCTCAAGTCCTCTTCCTTCGGCAAAACCTTTTTCGAATTTTTTCGTCCGAAGATGAGCATATTTTTTACCATATAGGCTATTAACCCAGTCCATCAGTTTTTTCCCTAAACGAATACCCATTTCGGAATTTGGATGGTCATGCAGGCTGTTTTTAAATTCCTCAACCAGATGAAACCAATTTTTTTCAAACATCTCCTTTTGTTCCGGCGTTGAGTTTGTTCTTAACTCCGTTTCAAATTTTGCATAATCTTTCAGTTCATCAGAGGTAAAGATTTCTTTAACCCATGCATCTTCTAGTTGTTGCGTCATTTTATACACCTCAATTAATTCAATTACTTTTTTCCAAGGAATGGATTTATTATTCCTGCAATCTTGAGATATGCGGTCTAATATAGCACTTGCCTCCATTAATGAATCTGCTTTTTCCCGTAAGAACCTTGATTGCATTGCAAGACTGTCGGGTGCATTGTCATTCCTGGTAAGCAATTTCTGGATTTGAGATAGTTCAAAACCAAAAAATTTAAGCGCAATAATCTGTTGCAGCCTTAATAAATCCTTTTCAGAGTACAAACGATAATTGTTAGCTTGGCGCAAACTAGGTTTGAGCAAACCAATTTTGTCATAGTGATGCAGTGTACGCACTGACACTTGAGCAAGTTTTGCCAACTCTTTTGCATACCATTGTTTCATCGTTTTTTCCTCCTTGTTTCCAAGGTTAGGGTATGACGCAACGTCATAGTCAAGTTTTTTTAAACCATAAATTTATTCATTACACTGTCATATGCTTTCTGAGCTTCGGATAAAGATAATTTTGAATAGATCTCTAAAGATTGTCTTGTCTCATGCCCTGAGTATGGCTGTATTAAGGCCTCATCAATGCCCTGCTTTTTAAGCCAGGTAAATAAAAAATGTCTTAATTTATGAGGTGAAATAGATTGCTGCATTCCAGCATCAGCGGCGTATTCCGCCAATATTTTCCGAATGGCCCTAGTGGTAAATGGCTTTTTTCGATTAGATTCGAATAAATACACAGCGCCTTTTGATTGTTCTGTGTTTGCAAATAACATCAGTGTTTCCCTGAAATCTATAGAGAAAGGAACGATGCGATCTTTACTTCCTTTTCCTTTATTAATTCGAATTTGACAACGATCATAATCAATATCGGCTATTTGTATATTGACCAATTCCTGGACTCTGATTCCTGTATAAAGTAATACTTTAATGAGAACCATGTGCTTTATGTTTTTAGTTTGCCAAACGGCATGATAATACTGCTTAAGCTCTTCTTCTGTAGGCACATAGGGCAATCGTTTTGTTTTTGTAGTGACTTCAATATTAAACTCAGCCCGAACTTTCTTGAACAGATCTCTGAGATAAACATAATCCGGTCTTTCTTCACGAAGTATTTTGCAAATCTTTTTTACAATTTCTTTTGTTGGTGTCCTCTCTTTCATGCAATAACTCCATTTCTTTGGATAATAAGGCGCTTGGATAAATCGAGCTCAAAAATTCCATAAGGATTGATATGTGAATAAAATAAGGCGGTTAATGCACGATAATCCTCTTTGCCTAATTTTCTTTCCCAATAAGGTTCTTCTGTAAATAATTGTTCGATTAACAGTGTATTGATATATGAAATACAATTTTGCAAAAGGTGAAGACTAAGCATCGATATTTCCTGCTCATCACGATAATTTGAGGTGATTTCACTGCTTTTTCCATAAAATACAAAATCATTCGCGCCATTCCAATTCTCAACAACATTAAGGCCTGCATTAATTTGTTGGCGGAGTTCAACTGAATCTAAATATCGACATAGAAAGATAGTTTTGACTACCTTTCCCAATTCCATAAATGCTTTAAATGTCGGATGTTGATAGTTGGTTCTTGCAAATCGTCTAATCACTGTTTCAGCGGTTGAAGTTCCTGTTTTTAAAGCCACAGCGTATTTTACCATTTCATCATATTGATCTTTAATGATTTTCCAGTTGACACTACGTGTGGTAATTTCATTAATGTTTTGTACCTCAAAGTCATCATCTGGCAAATAGAGTTTTTGATTTCCAATAGTTTTATAACGTGGCAACAGGTCAAAATTTTCTAAATAGCTTAATGCAAACCCTAGTTCGCTTTTACCGTGACTATCAACATACTGAGACTCAATCTCCATATCCGTTTCCTGGTTGATAATTCCCTGCAGCATCGATGCAACTTCAGAAGAGGTACAAGATTTAAGTTGAGAATAAACACAGATATACTGATCATTTACATGCCAATAAATCATAACACCGCTATTATGATGTCTTGGACTCCACTCTGTAAGAAGGTTTTTGGTATAACAGCCAAATTGTTTCGAATCAGCAGCACATGCAGTTGAAATTGAGCGCCAAATTTTGGGGTTGCGCATCCTAAAAATAGCGTTAACGACAGCATCTATTGCTTCACGCAGATCATCTTTATTGATAAAAAATTTCTTAATATGGCGCAGTTCTTCAAAGCTGACCACTCCGCGTGAAGCACCAGCTGTTCTTTTTAGACCAGTATTCGTACCGGAAGCAAATAAACATAACAATAATCGTTTACGAATGGTTTCTCGATCTAATATTTCCCTGTTGCCTGCAGTGGTAAAGCTATTTGTGAAATTCTCTCTTAGATCAACCTCTTTTAATATATCTAAAAGGTCGATAATTCCCCATCTCTCCAAAATGGCTTCCTTGACTTTCTGAATGATTTTAGGCTCTTCTACTTTTTGCAGCGGCGTTAATAAAATCCAGGGTTTCCCTTTTTTCTTACAAATTGAAACCAAATCATTTTTTGGAAAATTTTCATCAAATTGTTTAATGTTCCAGCGAATTTTATCTTGTAACTGCGCAATGAATATATCTGCGGTCAAAGGAGCGCCTAATAATGAGAAATATTCTTTACGCCGCTGTTCAAAATCTTTTGGCAGGTCGTCTTCTGGGTTACGGTATTTGTAAGAATTATGTACCCAAGCCTCCTTATGTCTTAATTTGGTACGTAATATCTTAAAAACTGAGCATTCGTAATCTTTTCTTAAAATGCGTTGACTATTCTCATCGCCCAGAACTATATTCTTTTGCTCTTGTTTGCTGATTAGGGCATCTAAGGGAACTTTTTCTTCCATGGGATAATAGGTTAATTTGCTATGCTGATAACGCTTGATAACGTCCAGAGCTTCTATCAAAGCAGTGTTGTTTGAATGTATTTCAAGCTGTTCTAAAATTTTAAAGATAATTCGACGATAACTGTTGCTGTAACGTTTAATCACATTTTCCCTGATGATTGTTTTTGTGCCTTTAGCAAGATTTCTGGTTTTGATAATTTGGTCTATTGTTTCCTGGGATACGGTTGGATATACCGCATGCTCTATGATTTCTTTAGGGCAATCGCGGTTAATCTGCGCTAATTCATACAATTGATCTAAATTGCTTAATCGCCTTCCAATTTCTCGTTCAAGCTTCTGCTGATTTTTATCTTTAGTTTTTTTAATTTGATGGATAAAGTACACCAAATGATCAACGAGATTATCAAGAGCCTGTATGAAACGCTGGTAGCAAAAAATTATAGTCAACGCATAGCGTTTAGCATCAGGTCTGCGCTGAGACCTTTCCGGAGTGTCAGTTAAGAATCTTCGTTTATAAAGATTGATTTGTCTTGGATGAATATCACTTATGAAGGCAAACAAAGAAAGAGGAAGCGTGCTTAATATTGTCAATCGCTTAATTTCATTTTCTACTGCGTCTTTATTTGAGGAAGAAGAGTCCTGGCGTAAAAATTGGATACCCGTTTCACTATCATCTGTTAAAATTTTATTGTCGATGTAAGATTTATCTTCCTCAGATAGGAGATTTTCAATTGTTCAAATAACCCTGCTTCTTTTTTGAATTTTGCTTGTTGGATTATTTTAATCAGAATATCTTTGCTTGGAATCTCTACATGGACACTTTTTAAATACTCATGAACCGTTTGCAGCAATGTTTCATCATTTTCTTCTTCCAGAATATGTTCAGACATGAACCTTTGGAAATCAATACATGCTGGATCAAAATTTCGATATCCAAAGTAGTCTTTTATTTCCTGCTTGTCTCTATTAACAACTCTTTCTTGTCCAAACTTCTCCAGCAAGGTATGGTAGGACACGGAATTATCAAAAAATTCTACACCTGACCAAATTAATTCTTCGGGTATATCTGTTATAGCTGGGAACTGACAATGCCTTTCAAACCATCTAAACAAAAGTAAATATATAAATCTTGCGCTATTATTTTTTTTTGGAATAGACGTTTTTCGTGTGGCTTAATATGCCAAAAAGAAGATGTTATCCTATTTTCATCAAGACAAGTATCAAACATGGCGGATTAATCATTCATTAATGATTTTTTGAATAAATTTTCTTTTGCAACAGCGATCGCTTTTCGTAAATGTGACTCAAGTATCTCTTTTGCTGGAAGCTCTGTTAAATATTGAGCAACATGAATACCTGTTTTATCCATCTCTAAATATTCAATATCTTCATGATCTTTGCCTGCACATAAAATAATGCCTATTGGCTGACCTTCGTAGTCAAATCGCTCATTTTGATCAAGCCAATTGAGATACCACTCCATCTGACCTTTGTAAGCCGGATCAAAATCACCCAGCTTGAGATCAATGGCAATTAGCCTTCGCAAACGACGATTGAAAAATAGCAAATCTAAATAACGATCTTTTTTACCGGTACTCATACGCTTTTGGCGTGCTACAAAACAAAAATCTGTACCAAGTTCAGTCAAGAAATGTGTTATGTTATTCAGAATAAGACTTTCCAGTTCTTCTTCTGATTCATAAGTATGTGCGCCTATGAAGTCTAAAAAATAAGGTTCCTTAAATATAAGATCGGGTGTCATTCGTCATTATTTTTGAGCTTGTCCAATTGCGACCTTATTACTTCATCTGGTTTTTTGCTTAAAGCTGTGCGTTCATAAAGCATTCCGTTTACCTGTTTTTGTAAAGCCCGTACACTCCAACGTTGAACACGACACATTTCCGCATAAAAATCTCGCTTTAAATCATCATCAATAGAGCAAATGATTACAAAATGAGACCATGCTAATTGTCTCGACAGTGTTGAGACAATTTCTCTATTTGGGAATTGTTTGGCAAATTTAATCATTCTAAAAAGGTTTGGACGGCTATATCCCCTGCCATAAGCTAAAGTCAGCTCTCTGGCTAGTGAGGTCACAATAGCTTCACCATACTCTGCACGCTCCGCTTTTAGAATTTCCTCATCAATACGCTTACCGATTAACCAACATAATATTGCTTGGGTAGAGCTATACTCACGAGCAACATGTTTTCTTGCATCATCGATTAAACTGGCAATATTATGAAATAATGCTGCAGGTAATTCGGTAATTAGTTTTGATGTAGACTGCTTAATGTTTTTTTTTGTTCATTCATTTCTCTTATAATAAAAGTTCCCATAATGACCAGAGGCGGAACTTTTTTGCTCTGACATATAGGAAAATCACCTTAATTTGAGGGCAATCATAAGAGAAAACAGCATTAATGACAACTACAAAATAAAAGTGGGAACTAATGTTGTCCGAAAATAGGGTCTACGTACACACCAGGCCATAAGCGGTTGAAAAAAAAGCGAAAAGTTCAATAGGAGTTTTTTGAAGAGCAAAATATACGCACAAAGAAACAATTTGTGATATCATGGGCGCAAAAAGAGCATTTTAAGAATAGCAATTTTATCTTAAGGAAACATTAACAATAGAAATTAATTTTGTACCGGTTAGATTTAATTGTGATGTGATGCAAGTCTCGAGCTAGTTCTAGGAATAAAAGGAAGAAATATGAAATTTTATCTACATCAATTGCAAGAGAAGAGTTTAGATGAGATAAGGGCTATTTTTCTTTCCATCCCTAAAACCGAGACTCAAATTGAATTAATAGGGGATTTTGAGAAATCCAGGTTATCTGAATACCTTGAATATCCTGCTGCAGCAAAAGCCTTATCTTATTTGCCAACACATATTTATCAGGTTGTCTTTACTGCACACTGTGTTTATACCAATCATTCACGTCAAGTGGAAACTAGTAGAGAGTGGTCTCAGGGAAGACATGGTTATGTCGTAAAGTATAGAACAGAAGGGTATAAGGTCCGGCACTTAGGAAGTTTGCTTCAATACTACATTGCCTCGCTGCCTAAAACAGTCAATGAGGTTATTTTAGATTTTGTAACTAATCCTCGCTATGACAATACACCGAACTTAGAAAACGCAACCTCTTCCTCTTTTAAGACTATTTTGAAAAGGTTTCCGGAAAGCGTCACGTCTTTAAGTGTAGATTTTAGCCTCTTAGATAAATATTCTGAGGTTGAAGCATTTAGAGCAATCCCTGAGTCTGTGATAAAGCTTCATGCAAGAGGATTTTGGTATGACTCCCTCAATGCTCTAGGGCGTAATATAAAAATCCTTAATCTTAGTCACAAAGAATTAAATCTCACACAGACACAATTTTCGCAATTATTTAAGAGGTTAGTAAATTTAACGACTCTTGGTTTAGCATTCCATGACTTAGGAAGAAAAAATCCATTGGAACTGGGTGCTTTTCTTTCAGGCTTACCGCAGGGGCTTCAAGTACTTAGTTTACAAAGCAATAACCTTGCAAGACTTGGTGCCATAAACCTTTCCTCAGTGCTCACTACTCTTTCCCCAACGATATACAAGATTGATTTAGGAGAAAACAATTTACTGCTAATGGCTACCCATGAGTTAACAACGGCACTCTCGGGACTTCCAGGTACGGTAAAATCCCTTCGGATTTGGGACAAGAATCCCTCTGGTTTTTTGATAACGGACTTGTTATCCCGCTTTCATTCTATCCCGTCTCATATTGAAGAGTTAAGTTTTAGGGACAGCAATTTTGTAGGATTTCCTATCGCTGAATTTTCTGAAGCCCTACTTTATCTTCCCGATTTCATCACAGCGGTTGACTTTAGTGATAACAAGCTCAATCAAAAATCCCCCAAGGAAGTAGCTCTTCTTCTTTCCAAGCTACGTGCCAATGTAAAAACACTGAGACTTAAAGGAAATAATTTAAGCAGCTTAGATATTGAGGTCTTTAAAGAAATATTTTCTGCGTTGCCGCATCAACTTATTGAACTCGATATCAGCGAGAATGGCTTTGATAGATTAACTTCCACTCGTTTAAATCAGTATCTTAGTGTCATTCCTTCTACGGTAAAACGCGTTATCCTTGATGGAAATATTTGTATTAAGAATGATGGCACTTTAATGGCGCGTCCTCTTATACAACAACAAGGTCTTTTTAAAGCCGTTAATCCATTTAAATATCAAAAGCAATTTGCTCATTTACGCTTGGTTTTGATGCAATGGACAGGGTTAATGCTCTCCTTAAATCTTGATTTATTCATGGTGGCAAAAATATTGTTCTATGTTTTCAATGCGTCACGTGCAGAAACGATGAACATGACGAGTCAACTTGCGCTTACACTTGTTTCTTCCAAGCCACCTAAAGAAATCACTACATCCGTTCAACAAACAAGTCTTCAGGTTGCAAGAGAACGAATCAATACGCTTACTCAGAATGAAACCAAGCTTGATTTAAGTCGATGTGGATTAAACCGATTTAGTGAATTAGAGATGTTTGAGGAATTATTTGAAGATATACCTGATTTTGTTACCTCATTGAGCTTACGAGGCAATGGATTTCAGTATAGTGAAGAGACTAGAATGCTTTTCATTGAAGTGCTAAAACTTATTCCCTCACAGATTGTTTACCTAGACCTAAGTGCTCATGGGTTTGAACACTACAGTGCAGAAGAACTGAAAGCGTTATTTATAAATTTGCCACAGACCGTGCAATTGGTCTCTTTGGCGGATGAAACACCCTTAAGCCCCGCACAGCATATTGCCAAGCGAGCATGGCCAGAAAGTTACCAAACCTTTATTAAAGAGGGTCAAAGTTTACTGCAACAGGCACGTTTTTTACTGGATGATTACATCAAAGGTGGTTCTTGGGTGCAACGATTCTTTTCAGGCCACTGGAATCGCCATCATGCAGAAGAAGTGGGTAAAGTGGTTATGCAAATTGATAAAGGACTTATCAGGAACACCGACGAATTATTCGCCGAGCTTGAACAAATTTCTTTGTCCAATGAGGCAGGCTCACTGGCCAGGCGCCTTAGTTTTCTTTTAAAAACCGCTTTAGCCCCTAAACCAATGATTGAAGAAAATAATGCTGAAGACATGGAAATGAACATGATTACGTATTGTTAATCTGACAGGTTAAATCCTCCACGGTATAATGAATCTAAGTTGCTGGAGCCACTTATAAGAGACGTTTATGGCAGATTTTTACGCGTTATTAGAAATAGACAAATATGCGACGCAAGAAGAAATTAAAGCAGCTTATAAGCGTTTGGCACGACTCTACCATCCGGATAAGGCGCCCGGTAAAGAAGAGGAGTTTAAAAAAATAAGCGAAGCCTATGAAACCTTAAGTGATCCGAAAAAGCGCCGTGCTTACGATAGATTATCCATAGCTAATAGTGATGAATATCTTGTTCGCTATGCGCAACAAAAGCTGCCATTTTATCTCAGTCTTGAGCCTAATCAGCATGATCATTACAGCTACGTGAACAGGTTATTTAAATTAGAGGGTAGCGATCGGTTGGTTATTGGACAGGAAATAGAAGACAAAGATGAGTTGTGGGAAAAACTGCATTATGTGGCCCATGTGATTGATCAAAAAATTAAGCGTTTATCAAGTCAGACACGTAAGGAACCTCAAGGCAAAGCAAAAGAAGAGATTGATAGATTAAGATGTAATTCAAGAAAAATTGGCATGATCTCTACGGTACTACTAGGGCTTCGCTACCAGAAAAAATACCTCTATGATTTAACACTCGGTATTGAACACACGGAAGAAATGAAAGCCATTGAGACTCTTATTGGAGGGAGAGAAAGGCTTACCAATTATATTAAAAACGATCCTTATATTAATGCTTCTTCAGGGATTTTTGTGCTACGTGAGGGAAATTGCTTAACGCCTGCGAATTTTTCTCAATTAATTAGTTGTGCTAATGCGGTGTCCATGTCGAGTGCACTAAGAAATTTAGCAAAAGCTAATCTACTTACGCAAGCGAATATTGACCTGTTGATGCACCATAAAAAATATGATCTTGAAATTGGATGCGGTCTCGCGCGACTAAAATTAGTAGGAATACTGGACCAGCGCCTGTTTGAAATTGTGGTGCGCAGTGGTAAACATGCAAAAATAGTAGGTTCTGAACTTGAGGGCTTAAAATTTGTAGGGATTTTAAACGAAGAAAACTTAAGGATTGTGGCTTATACCATCCCGGGTAAAAGTGTATGGAAGCCGCTATGGGCGATGAAACGAGAGGGAGTTTTAACCCAAGCACATTCAGAAGCATTATTATGGCAAGGGCCTCAAGAGCTGTGCAATCTAAATCATCATCTCAATCAGATGGTGGCCCATGGTCTTTTCCTTTTAAGTTGTGATGTTGAAAAGGGAAAAACGGCGATGTTGCTTGCTTTGGAATTAAAACAAGATCTGAAAGCATTTTATGAAAAACCCACTGAAGAGCAAATTGCCACCAAGGATGCCTTTAAACAATCATTTCTTAAAAAATTGCACTCGAAAGACAGTGAAATGTCCATCCATCGTGAAAGATGGAAAGTTATTCTTGCTAATGTTGCTATTGCCTTTACAGGCTTAGGTTTATTTGCAATTGGGGCAAATTTACTGATTCATAAACAAGGTCTCTTTACCCAAACAAAACGTGAAAGGCTGCTTAAAGCCGTAGAGAAATCTGAATGGTTAAATTCATCCTCATTCTCTAATTCTTGAAGCGCCAATTGACTTTTAGTTATGGGTGAGTAGTCATTGTACTTACGCCACCTTACGTTATTGTCTTACAATAGAAGCAACCTTATTTAGAAGTTTCCTTATAACCAGGTCGTTTAGCTACTGGATAAGTGAAAATCAGACCCTGCAAGATTTTTTGCGGGCTACTCAGACACTTGGGTCGGATGGTTTTTAGGCGTTTGCAATGGAAGAACAGTATCTTTTTCTTTATAAAGCGCGCTATTTACAGCAGGCGTTACCGGATAACAGGTTAACTCAACTTTCTTATCGTGGTGCATGACGTCGTTTAAATTCTCTTGTGTAAATTCAGAAGAAGTTAGCCAAACTTGTAATTGCTCATCCGTTAAAATCCAAGGCATTCTGTCATGAAGCTTGGCGACTAACGCATTAGGCGAGGTGGTTAACACGCAACAAGACGGAATAACAATCTCCGGTTCAGGTTTAAATTTTTCCCAAATAGCCGCCACGGCCATTAATTTTTTATCGGCACGGGTTATGTAGTAGGGTTGTTTAATGGTTTTTTCTTGGGTTTGATGGTGTTGCCATTCAAAAAACCCGCTCATGAGCATAATACATCGTCGGTATTTAAACTTTGTCGAAAGGCAGGCTTTTCACCGACTGTTTCAGCGCGGGCGTTAATTAACAATGTGTTTTTCTTTTCCTTGGCATACCAAGGCACAATACTCCAGCGCATTTGCACGGCTTCTAGTCCTTCATCAGTATTCATAAGACAAAGGGCTGTTTCTGTGGGTGCTACATTAAAACTATTGGGGAGAGGCTCGATTTGGTGAATGCCAAATTGCTCTTTAATCTTTGCGTAATCCGTTTCAAGGGTAAAACGACCGCACATGAGTTAATCCTTACATTTCTAAATGAACTATTCTTAAAGTACCTGTTTGTTATAGGACAAAATTATGAAAAAGTCTTCTTCTAGTACTTCAAGAAAACAGACAAAACCAAAAGTTAGAAAGGAGTATTTAAAAAATATTTCTGGAGGTAGAGGTAGAGGGGTTTTTATTCCCGAGGATTTACCGGATCCTGATGAGATTCGTCGTATAGTTGATGAGCATTTCAAACGTCAATAGCATGGCTTATTTTAAATAGGCGGCAGGAAGTTCCGACCACCGTGTCGTGTAATGAGGTGATTTTAATTGTCGCTTCATCGACCATGACTTTCGAAACCCTTCAGCGGCGAGTCGCATGGTTCTTGGTCCATATTTTTGATTAATCCCATCAATCAGTTTCATCACTTTCTCAGTCTCGATAATTTCCTCATCATTGGGTTGATGAAATAAATCCATTTGCCGGTATTGCTTATCAATTAAATCGGCTAGTAATACACCGCATTTATGATATTGAATGCCTTTACGATAAATTTTTTTAAACAAAATTTGGCTGCAGCCGTTAGATACCTGACATCATCCGTGGGGTTAACCAGGCGAAAGCCAATGGAACTGGAATATTGTGCTAAGTCGTCTCGAAAAGGATTGGAACGAATAAAGACCGATAAGTGTTGAGTAATGAGCCCTTATCGTCTCATTTTAGCCCAAGCTGTCCCACAATGATGACTAATGGCTTCTTGAATGAAACCAAAATCAGATTGAAGCCCGCCAAACGAACAAGAGGACATAATGGATTGTTTGGGTGCTATTTCCTCAAGCTCAAGGCAGGGCTTGCCTGAAAGTTCTAAGACGGTTCGCTGCAGCACCACATTAAAGCGGTCTTTGACAAAGCGTGGATTTAATTTAGGAAGTTCAAGGGCATTGGTAACACCAAATCCAATCAGTTTTTTAGTCCATTGACGACCGACACCCCAAATGTCCTCGACCTCCAAATGGGAAAGCCAGTGCTCTTCTTGGTTGGTGACATTAAAAACGGGAATTTTTAACTTCTTTTTAGCCACGTGGTTGGCAACTTTGGCGAGTGTTTTGGTGCGCCCAATGCCAATAGACACGGGAATGCCGGTATGTTTTAAAATTGTCTTTTGTAGGTAGGTACAAAAGGCATCAATTTTATCTTCGGCTAAGGTTTTTAAGTTTAAAAAAGCCTCGTCAATTGAGTAAATTTCAGTATCAGGCAATTCGCTTCAATCACCGTCATGACGCGATGGGATAAGTCCCCATACAGGGTGTAGTTTGAAGAAAAGACTTGCACGTTATGTCGTTTGCAAAATCCTTTGACTTCGAAATAAGGCACACCCATTTTAATGCCGAGCGCTTTGGCCTCATTGGAGCGAGCCACCACACAACCGTCATTATTGCTTAAAACAATGATTGGCGTGTTACGTAACAGGACGAAAAAGCTGCTCGCAACTTGCGTAAAAATTATTGCAATCAGCAAGGGCAAACATGCTTACACCGTTTGATGAATGACATGAGTCACCACACCCCAAATGACTAAATCTTGAGAATCGGTGATATCAATCGGCTTATAGACTTTATTGCCCGGGATAAGTTCAGCTAGGCGTTCATTATAAAGACCTGGCTCTTCCTCTGAAACACAAGCAACCTTACCAATGTTGTCAATTTAAGCTCCACCAATACTTCATGATTACTTGGCTATAATAAATCGTAAGTGTAATTATTTTACAGTGATGAGATGGTATCTTCTATACATAATCAGCAAAGACGTGAGTCTTTTCCAATTCAGAGAAAAATGCAACGGATTATGGCAAATATTCTATTTCCCACGATAAAACGAGATTGGTACGCCTATAAAGGTTATAAAACCTTTGAAGAATATGCCGAAAGTATGTTTTCAAAAAAAGCTATTGATAATAATCCAATAAAGAAAGGCTGGGAAAATATTAAAGCTGAACGTAATTTTGTTATGAGTCAGGATGTAAGAGGAAATTTTTGCAAATTGGATAGTATTAGCTTGTCTCCTATAAATAAAAATAACAAGCTTCCTGGGGCTGGAAAACACATTCTTAATTTCCTTGGAAGTCAGCAGTTTTACGAGGGATTTGTTCCCAGCATGATAAAACAACAAATAAAATCTGGAGCCACCATTCATGCGTTTAACTATCCAGGAATGTATAGCAGTAGCGGAGAAGTTTTAGAGTTTAATGATTTGGTGAATTCAGGTATTGCCATGGTAAATGATTTACTGCAAAAAGGTATAAAACCTGACGATATCATACTTCAAGGCAATTGCATGGGGGCTGCAGTTGCAGAGGCGGTTGCTACCCAATTTAGGGCGCAGAATGTTCAACTACGAGTTGTAAATAGTAACAGTTTTAAATCTATGAAAATCAATTATTCTTGAAAAATATCATATACCTTCAATGTTAAGCAATCTTGTCGATAAATTATTAAATTATACAGGGTGGAAGATAACGCCTGGCAAACAACGGCAAGGAGATCATTACAGCCCATATCATATGATCTTAAGTAGAGCTGGGGATAAAACTATACCTCTAAGAAGTCAAATGTCTAGCTCAAAAAAATACAGCAATGGAAATGACAGCTCCTTCGACAATTATAAAGAAGAATTTAAACAAAAATTAGAGCCTCATTTAGAATTAAAACACGAAGATGCATTTCTTACAGAAGAGCAACGCAAAGCATCAGAAGAGCTTTCCAAGATATTGGGTTCAAAAGTAATTAAAGATCCCCACCTTGCTCCCTCAGAGAGTATGTATTCTGCGCGGGATCAGACTAAGAACTTTTATGATATAATTAATACCTATCTGCAAATATCCGAAAAGTATATTGCTAATCATAAGCAAATTCTCCCTGCTGGGTATATCCCAACGGCTCCATTCATTTTAGAGACAGAAGAACACGTCATAAGCTATGAAGAAGAAAAAAAAATATCGGCTTTAGCTGATATTATTCAGGCATTGCATGATGACTACTATGAGGAAGAATCTGAGAATAAATTAACAAGCTTTGAGCGAAAAATTCAAGCTTTTGTTAATCATTCTTTTATACTATATCAGCAGCTTTACAATGGAAGTGTTGCACATGATGGATTTAAAGAATACAGTAATTTTAGCCTTGCTATTTCTCGCATTGAAAAATTAGGATCCAATACGATTATGGCTTTGTCTGATGTTCTTGAGGAACAAATTAGTAATAAAATGAAACCTAATTCTTATAATCAATTTATGGGAGATCTTTTATTAACCTATCTAGCTCCGGAAAGAATGAAAGAAAAATCACATGCAACACGAGAAGATTTGCAATTTTTAGTAGGAACACTAAGAACACTCAATACTGAGCTACAGATTGATGCCACTGTTTCGCCTCATCAATCTATATAGTCGAGATATCGATTGAATTTGGTGCTTATAATCGCATGTTTATACGCATTTTTAAGCCATAATTAAATTGTGTGCACTAAAGTATATCAAATAAATCTGAAGCAATAGGCCTCAACCGGCAGGACAGATTTACCTCTTGATTGGTATACTCATCACCTTGAAATCTTTGGCTACTGGTTTAGGTTTTCAGCGTCAAATGCAGAAACGACGACCGTAGGCAACTTCGCATACTTCCCCCCTTTGATTCAACATCAATAAAAGCATTGATACCGTGATTCGTTTGCCGGTTACCGGATTAAACCGTTTGAACACTTTAGATGGTCGGAATTTATGACTGAGAGTTAACTTGTTGTAAAATAGAAAAGTCCACGAGATGCCAGAATTAATAGAGCCTAAAGGTAGGTTAAGAAGAAAATAAGACATGAACCACAAATTATTGGACAGTATTGTAATTATCCTGATTATAGGGTTCTTAAGCGAATCCCTAACCACTATAAACGGGAGTCTTATCAAGACTCAAAACTATTTATTGCAACGATTATCGATCTAGAAACCATGGGCATGGATGCCAAAAGCCATGAAATCATCGAAATTGGCCTTTTGTCGTTTTCCTTTTCCACGGACGATGGGATTATTGAGGTTATTGATACCTATAATGAGCTAAACGACCCACACAAATTAAGTCCTGAAGAAATTACAAAAATAACTGGCATTACCAATGAGGATGTCAAAGGCAAGGTGATTGATTGGGACAAGGTGCATGGCATGTTAAAACAGTCCCATCTCATCATTTGCCATAACAGTCGATTTGATAGGAATTTTTTAGAACTACAAACCCCTGAACCTGTTGGCAAGCTAGTTGAGAAAAGGCCATTTGGCTGTACGCTTCAGGATATAGATTGGCGGAGTCGAGGCTATGAAAGCAGCAAGTTAGAATACCTTAATTTTAAATTAGGCTTTTTCTATGAAGGGCACAGGGCTATTGTTGATTGTTGGGCAACCTTAAATCTTCTGTTACAGGAAGGAGGTGCTTTTGAAGAATTAAAAAGCAATGTTAAAACAAAGGAAACCTTATTGTGCGCTGAAAATGCAGCTTTTGATAAAAAGGATTTATTAAAATTAAGGAATTATCGCTGGTCGGATGGAACGGGTTCGTTGCCAAAATGTTGGTGGTCCATTATTCCCAATGACCAACTTTCACATGAAAAGGCTTGGCTCGATGAACAAATCTATTGTCGCACAGGTGCTTCAGACTCTTTACGGCAAATGGAAATTACCGCGTTTAAAAGGTATTCATTTCGAACAGAGCAAGTTTGATTAAATCAAAAGGTTCTTTTTTAGACTAGATTGCTTGAGAGAAAAATAAATTTCTAAAAATACATGAACGTCAAGACTGTTTTTTTAGAATTTATTTGTTAATATGTCTGTCCGCAGTTCCGTTTTTATTCTCACCACAGCTTGTGGATATTTACCTTAAAATTTAGCTTCCGTTTGTCATACTTTTTTTCGAGGAGTGATTAAATTCCTTTACTGGTAAGGGTTCTTATTATTTGGATGCTTAAAAAGCTTCAAACACTTTATCCACAAAATCTGTGGATAAATCTGTGCATACTTTGCCAAACACCATAAAAAGGTAGTAGTTACATTTGTGTTTATTAATTCTCCAAAAAAGATGCAGTATAACTTTAAACAAATTTATAGGTTTAATAGATTTAATTAATCTAAACTCAGGCGGCTAATCCTGAATTTTCTATAAAATAGTTTAACGTGTCGTTAATTTTTACACCATCCATACCTGCATGTATATGCTTCAATATACATCCATCAGAAAAATTGTAAATTATATTAGCTATTACATCTGTCCAATTTTTTCTTTCTAAGATTCTTATAATTGGAACCAGATGAGCAGCATCTTCTGGGAAAGGGTAAAAACCAAGTGACTTTCCCCTTGTACACCAACAATACTTGAGAAAGTCGCAAATGGGAGAAAATAAAAAAATTTTGAAATTACTTCTTCCTCAGAATAAGCGTACTGATAGGCATAGTAACCAACTCGACCAAAGCATAGGGGATTGGTCTTATCTCCTTTTAGAAATATTCTTTGCATATTAGGTGGAAACTTACCTGTTTGGTTTATTTTGTTGAGGTAATACTCACAATTCTCTTTAATTTCAAGGTGTTGAGAGTACACTAAGGAAAAATTAGGAATAATTTCTTTCTTTAATGTATTAATCCATTTACTTTCGGGGTAATAATCTTCGGCAAAAGCTAATAATTCTTTATTCAAAAGCTGTATCCTTTCTAGATCGATTATTCCGTAACAAATTTGCCGATAGTGTAATTGAAGAAGAACTGCATCTGGAACGTCATCCCCTAAAATATGAATGTAATTGTCTGCTTCTTTAAAAAGAAAATCATCACAACTATTACAAAATCCTCGAAATGTGGGATCCTTTTTTATTCTAAATGGATAAAAAAATCTTCTTCCCTGTTTTTTAGGAAAAAGAACTTCAAAAATATCTTTTTTGATTTTTATTAATGAATTAGGGTTGGATTCATATGTTAAAATAATTTTTTTTGATAGGGTATGGCAATTTTGAGTTAAATCTAGATCTTTTCTACAGTCGGGATTAAACACCTATGTCGCTTATGATTTATTTTTCGATAAGTATCCTGCAGCATCGTTCGCAACAACTTATCATTTATATAAGAAGTAGAGGGACTTGATTTTGCTATATCATCCATGTTGTCTATTCCGTGGGCTAACTATATCCGGGTGAACATATTTGATACTAATGTAAATAATTTATGATAATTAATCAATTAGTTGTCATCCTATTTAATAATTTTAATGAAATCAGACATCCCTAGGAAATTAAATTGTAGAGCTAGAATTGTACCGAGATTGGTATAAAGATTTACGTTCTCAATTCATGAATCAGACTAAGAGCTGAATTTTTTACGATTGTTTTATGTTTTCTGCTTAGCATGCCATAAATCCAGTCTATTTGTAGGTTAAGCCAAAACTCAGGCTCCATATTCAATGCATCTGCTAGATCCAAAGCTATTTCAGGTGTAATTCCTCTTCTACCGTGCACAATTTCATTGAGTTTTGCGTAAGTCCAGCCTGTGTGAATGGAAAACCCTTTCACTGTTAAGTTCATTGGCTTAAGAAATTCTTCTATAAATATTTCACCTGGAGGAGTAGGTGCTCTATGTATGCATAAGCCATAATGCATTTTCATTCGAGATTTTTATTGATGGTAGTTTATCGGAAATCTCATCAATGTCATGGTATAGGTTAGCTGGAACGTTGTTTATTGAAAACATATATCGAAATCAAAATCAATTAAGAAATGCTAGATGAGAATTAGCTCTTAGAAGGTGTTTTTGATATCACGGTAAAAATTTTCATGAGCTCTTAATTTAAGTAACGTTAATACGAGCTCACTTTCTTGATACATGTAGCCTAATAACACTTCCTGATTTGAAAATTTGAATTTATGAACTCTTAAAAAATCCAAATCGCCTTTTTTACGTTCACCTATTTCTGGATTGCTAACTAATTTCCTGACTTCATCATCAAGAATTACTTTATATTGTTTAGGCAGTTTCTTCACGGTTTTCTTAAATGAGTTGGATTGCTTAATGATCAAATTCATAATCATCCACTAAGCCATTATCTATTTCTGCTTTTGCCAGTAAACTATCTCTAATAAACTCATAAGATAAATCAGGATTTTCTTCTGCGATTCTCCCTATTTTTGCCCAATGTTCAATTTGTCCTGCCCCAGAGCGAGACATTACTTCACCAACTGCTTTGGCTTGTTTCACTAATGTATCTGATAATCTTACCGATTGAGCCATGCTGATCTCTTTCATTAACTATATGAGGCAATTATAGCACATAGCGACAAATAATCGCAAATTGCGACTTTGTGCGTTTGGGTTAGATAACGTACCTTATCCATCACAAACAGGGTATAATGAGGAAAAAATAAAAGAGACCCTATGAATTTCCTCGATGAGCAAAATTCGAAAAATCGAAAGTTTGTGATAGATAAGATTTTTGCATGTTGGCATTAAACAAAGGATCAGTAATTTTTGATACTGATTAGTTTTTGGTGTTTACAAGTTGTTGCATCTAAATACAAACCTGAATTAGTGATTTCTGCTGAATCTAATTATAAGCCTATGCTTTTCTCAAAGCTGTAAAAGGAAAGGTTTTTAAATTTTTGTCAATAATTAAAGTAATGAGGAAATTCTCATTGATACTTCCGCTCAATGAGAATATTCAAAAATTACTTATTGAGGGCAGGAGCAGACTTACTTTTTATTTCCTGTAGAAGAGCATACTGCATACACAATAAAACGTACAATTTGGAGTGCAATATCATTAAGCATTAATTATGGTAGACAAACCATAGAAATAATACTCTTGGTCAAGTGCCTGTGCTGACATATTGCACTTCATTAAGACTTAACTACTTACACGAATGAGGAACGGTTAACGCTTCTGTTTCAGCACGTTCTTTTTCACGCATCACCGCATTAATAATTTTTAACTCCTGTGTACAACCCCGTATCTCAGACCTTATCCAGGCATTATGATTTTGAAGTTTAATTTCTTGTTGTCTAAGTGCTTCTACTTTCTGTTCTAAGCTGGACGTGCAGAGCGTAGGATAGGCGAGGGTCTGTAAAGCAAGATAACGTTCAGCAGAGTTTCCGGGTAAGTTGTTTCTAATATTTTTTCGACGTTGGTCCTCTTGTTCTTTTTCACTTTCAATTTGTTTTTGCAGCGCCTCAATTTGCTGGTGAATAATGGCAATTTCTTGTTTATTTAAATCTTCTTGGGCACTTATTTTTTCAAGAAAGGGACCATATCGATGATTAAGTTCTCTCAGTTCCTCAAAAGATTGTGTGTGACAATAATTTTTAATTTGCTCCGGGGTTTGCATAGAAAAAAAAGGCATAATGTTAAATCTCATGAATAGTCAGGGGGGTTAATTTATCTCATTTACATGGATAAAATCAAGTCAATATGGATAAGTTAAGCGTAGGTTGCTATAATCGGTAGCTTTTTGTTGTTTTTTTAAAACAACAAAGCGCAGGTTAACTTGCTTATTTAGGAAGGTCGTCAAGAAATCCTAATAAAAGCTCCTGGTCTAAAGGTGCCTAAAGCGGTGCAATTGAGAATTATTTCGCACACAATTCTCGCTATTTGCTCAACAGTAGGTTATAATCAAAGCACTTGTGATCATTTTGCTTTCTGGCTGGAAACAGTGTTCTCCGTGAAAATCCCTCCTTTTGTAGTTCAAAGTAGCGAATTAGCGCGTGGTTTAACTTTATCTGTTTCCTTGTTAGTGGCTGTCACAAGTGTGTGTTTAATTTTATTTGGAAAGTAGAAATGTCTGATAAAGAAACAGGCCACGTTAAGTGGTTTAATGATGATAAAGGTTACGGATTCATCAGCCGTGATAATGGTCAAGATGATGTCTTTGTGCATTTTCGTGCGATCGTTAGCGAGGCAGGCCGCAAAACTCTAAGAGAAGGTCAGCGCGTAGCATTCTCAGTAACCAAGGGCCCTAAAGGTTTGCAAGCGGAAGAGGTAACTGCCATTTAATCTCTGCTGTTTCTCTGTATCTTCCCTCTTTGTTGTTATGAATTATCTGATATCAAAGAGGGATGATCTTCATAATTTATGAAAAATCCTGATGTAATCATTATTGGTGCAGGTGCTGCCGGGTTGATGTGTGCAATAGAAGCAGGCAAACGTGGTAGACGAGTATTAGTTATTGATCATGCCAACAAAGTTGGCAAAAAAATTTTGATGTCAGGAGGTGGACGTTGTAATTTCACCAACTATTCTGTGGAACCGCATCATTATCTTTCAGCAAATCCACATTTTTGCAAGTCGGCACTCAAACGTTATACCTCGTTCGATTTTATCACTCTCGTCAGAAAACATCGCATTCCTTTTCATGAGAAGTCTCACGGTCAATTGTTTTGTGACAATAAGGCCTCTGATATTGTTGGCATGCTGCTGACTTGTTGTTCGGCGGTAAATGTCGCGATTCGTCTTAATACTGTTATTAACCGTATTGATAAAACGGAGAAAGGTTTTTCATTAGACTTAAATAGTGGAGAACGTATTGCCTCAGCTTCTCTAGTGGTTGCTACGGGGGGATTGTCTATTCCAACCATGGGGGCTTCTCCTTTTGGCTATCAACTTGCGACACAATTTGGTTTGGCTGTTTTACCAACTCGTGCGGGCTTGGTTCCTTTTACCTTGCAACCAGAAGATAAAGAGCGCTTAAGTCCTCTTTCTGGTATTTCTCTTCCCTGTCAAGTTAGTTGCAATAACCAACGTTTTACCTTGGACATGCTTTTTACTCATCGCGGCTTAAGTGGACCCGCCATGTTACAAATTTCTTCTTATTGGCAACCGGGTGATCCGCTAACTATTGATTTGGATGTTAATAATGACTGGGCACTCTCTTTACCCAAGCGTAAACGATTAGGTCCAAAAATTCGATTAAAGCAATGTCTCGAAGAAGCATTGCCCAAAAGAGTCGTCACCACATTTTTTAATGAGGAGGGTTTAGATTCTGAATTGCAAACTTTCTCTGACAAGCAGTTGCAAAAAATAGGTGAAAGCTTTAAACAATGGCGTATCAAACCCAATGGAACGGAAGGCTATCGCACCGCTGAGGTAACTTTAGGGGGAGTTGATACACGCGCTATCTCATCACAAACCATGCAAGTGAAAGAAATCCCTGAGCTCTATTTTATAGGTGAAGTTCTTGATGTGACAGGCTGGTTGGGAGGCTATAATTTTCAATGGGCCTGGTCATCGGGCTGGGCTGCAGGTCAGGTAGTGTAATGTCGAGATGACCTGCTTTTCAGCCTGTTCATTCAAGAGACAGAAATACCTTAGCCAATTGAATGAATTGATTAAATCCCACAGTTAATAATTGCCTTTCAGAAAAAGCGATAGGTAAATTTACCCATCCAAACTCTCATCACATTGCATTAATATATGCCAATTTGATTTTTATTTATTATTATCATGAGTGACCTCTTTTATTGGCGAGAAGTTTTTGGTGAAGCGAGTTTATTATCCACGTTTGAGAGAGAGATAAAACAGCTTCTAGAGGGTGACTATAAGAGTCTTAAGCTGGAAAAACTTCATGGTATTTCCGGCGTTTCCATCTACAGTATTCGGGTCAATAGAGAGACACGCCTGTTATTTGCGCCGTATAACGAGCGATTGTATTTGCTCGATCCCGTCTACAAGCACGAGTATGCGAAAAATCGCTACTTAAGAAATCCTAGCTTATTAAAAACCCTCTTCAGCAAGCTTGATACTTCCATTGACATTCCGTTGGAAAAATTAACACTGGAGGCATGCAGTCCTGCCGAAAATGAAGCGCTGGAAAAGCAATTGTCCAGCAGCAAAGAAAAAAGTCGCCTGATTGCCCTGGATTACTACAAAGAAAATTTCATTCGCTTAAGTACACCACAAGAGCAAGCCTTGCAGGCCAAATTGCCTGCATTGGTCTATGGTCCCGCGGGTTCGGGTAAAACTTGTGTGGCTTTTTTGGCGCTGGCTGATTACCTCAAGCGTATGAATCAGCAAGAGTCGAGGCCTATTCTCTATGTTAGCCGTTCTGCATTGCTGGTTGCACAGATGAAAGCACAGTGGGAGAGTAACGCTGAAGAAAAGCGACGTGATAGTGTTGTCTTTCTGACCTATGAGGAATTATTTAAGAAGCATTGTGCAGAAAAAGGAAAACCTCTGGCAGATATCTCTTTGTTTAACGATTGGCTCACCAAGACTCTCAAGCAGGCCCAGTTTAAAACATTGGCTGGCTCACTGACTGCGGAAGAAATCTGGCGTGAGTTTAGAATTCGTTCAGGTTACACGCCAGAGGACTACATCCAATTAGGCACACGCCAAAGCAGTGTCAATGAAGAACAACGCCAGTTGATTTGCCAACTCTACACTACATTTCTCGCGGCTTATCTCACCAGCGAGCTTACTCCCATTGCCACCGCCAAGTCTTACCCCATGGTGCTGGTGGATGAAGCACAAGACCTTTCTTTCGCGCAACTGTATAGTCTTTATCAATTGGCTGACGAGAACAATATCGCTTATTTTTTAGGTGACCACCAGATTCTCTTCGATGGCAAATCCCGACTACCCTTTCTGCGCCAGTTATTTCATAAAGCACAACAGCCGTTTAGCGAATATCAATTAGCAGCAAGCTACCGTTGCTCCAGGCTCGTTGTGAAGGTCACCAATGCACTCATTCAACTCAAATATCAGGCCACCGGTGGTGCTGCTGATAAAGTCGAGCTGGGACAGATTACCTCGGCCAAAGAAGACAACGACCGTGGAGAACTCCTTTGGCTTGATACTAACAGCGAGGAATTAAAGGCACTGCAACAGGAAGCGCTCAGCAATGCCAGATTTGCCGTGGTTGCTTTCCCTGAGTTTATTAAGGAAGCAAGAGAAACCTTTAAAACGCCTTTAGTCTTCACCCCTGAGCAAATCAAAGGGTTGGAATATGACACCATCCTTTTCTGGCGTCCCCTCGATGGTAAAGACAGCGCTGCTGCTTGTGCCAAACTGAAAGAGAAGAAAGGCACGGTCAATACCACAAGTCATCTCCCTAAAGCAGGGGAAGGGGATGACTCTTGCCTTCCTTATTTTAACGGCTTCATTACCGGCGTTACGCGTGCTGAGCGAAGAGTTGTCTTCGCTCAAAACAAGACACATCGTAACGAGCCGCTGTACCATGCCTTAAATCCTGCGTTTATCAATGAAAATCAACAAGCTACACCACCCCAAAATACCCCCATACCCCAATCAACCACCCAAGACTGGGAAAACGAGGCGCGAAAATTAGTACTGCAGGGCAATGAAACCCAGGCTTGCAATATCTTTCAGAACAAACTCGGTCGTACGCAAGAAGAGTTTAGAGCATTTCAAAAAACGACCATGCCATTTTTAAATCTGAAACCTGCAGAGGTGATAGAAAAGAAACCAGTTTTTAAGGAACAGGCTAAGGCGCCCAAGAAGAAAGAGGAAAGAAAGATTTCAAAGGCTCAACCCCCTAAAACCACGAGTACAACACTACCATACTCCCCGTTGATAGCAAAGCCAACTGATGCATCTGAAAAAGCACGGCAGGAATTAATGGCAGATTTCTCAGAAAAGCGATTAAGTATTGTGCTATCAATTTTTCCTATAGAAACTCTGCTACTTCAGACCTCAGCAACGAACGAGATTCCGTTGTTATACTTTATTCTGAGTGACATGAACCATGCAAAACTGTTTATTAAAGTCATTGTAAATACTTATGCAATTTTAAAAAAACTCACTCCACCTGTTAGAAGGTTAATTATCGGTATTTGCACCCAACCACATATGGTATTAAGCAAAGAACTTCGGGGACTTTTTAATAAATTAAATACAGTTCTTGAGAAGCTGGTTCCGCAGATGAAGACTATAGCCGAGACGCCATCCTTGGCTCATGTCGCAGTACTTGCTGACAGTATTGACCATCTTGTTCTTTTGTATCAATTAGGAGCAGATTTTAATATTGCGCATGGAGAAGGTCAAACTCCCCTCAGTATGGCTGTTCATTGTGAGAGGGACGAAGCAATGATTAACTTGCTTTTAAAATATGGCGCTGACCCTAATAAGCTAGCCGATGGTGAGACTTCGCTTCACTCTGCTACAATGAGTGGTTCTTACGAGACAGTAAAGATGCTTCTCAAATATAAAGCTGATCCTAATAAAATCAATGCTAAGGGACATGCTGCTCTTCATTTGGCGCTGGCTGCAAATCGTATTAAGATTGCTGAGGAACTTCTTGAAAATGGCGCTGATCCCAATCAAAAAGCCACCAATGGACTAACTCCTGCCTTTGTCGCCACCAATCAAGGTTGTATCGAAATCATCAAGAAGCTTCATCAAAAGGGCGCAAATCTGAATGAAACTGTTAAAAATGCCAACTGCGCCTATCTCGCTATTCTAAAGGGCCATCTAGAGATGATTAAAATCTTACACTCACTGGGAGTGGCCTTAGATTATAAGCTTGTTGATGCTTCTACCCCAGCCCATTTTGCAGTGAGCAAAGGGAATATTGAGGTTATTCAATGGCTGTTAAACCATATTAATTTTAGAATTCCGTGGACAGTGAGTAAGGACAATTTAATACAATTCTTACAAGCGTCTATGGAAGAAGCTCCTCTTCTGCAAGAAGCTATTTTAGCAAAGATCAATGAGTTTATAGAGCGTCAAGGAGCGCGGGAAGAGGCCATTACTATTTTACCGATAGACATTGCTGAAATTATGGGTCGTCAAGATATTATTACTCTTATAAAAAACAATGAAGAGCGACATCAGCCTTATGCTTTCTTCTCTCGCAAGGATTCTTATGCAGTGGAGTCCATTGCCTCACAGTTAGCGCCCTAGATTGATGAATTTGATTTTTAAATATGCTTTCAGTAAGGAGCAGTGAGGTTTCGTTGACTCAGTGATAATGAATATAATAATTACTCTATTCTAGCTGGACATAGTTAAGATAAAATCTGCAGCGCAATAATTAGAAACTTATCAAATTGGAAGATAACTATGTCTACTAGTACAGATGAAATATTAAAATTATTAAGTGCTGCCAGGTTTTTTAATAGTCCTAGACAAACAAGTGTGGTCTTTTCTAATGGTTCGTCTATAACAATAAACGAAACTCATTCTACTAACCTACTAGAAATCAATGGGCATCAATATTCTTTAGATGATCCTAACGCTGTAGCTAATATGCCCCAGTCAACGCGTGAGACTTTTTGGAGCATTTGTTCTGATAAAGCCAAAGACTCTGAGTTATACCGCACCTATGCGCGTGCAATCTTATTAAAAGATAACATCGCTTTAGATAGATTTGATTCAGAAAAAGTAAAATTAGCTATTTTAAATAATGCTGCTGATTTTGCTAAATTAATAGCTTCTTGCAAGCAATATGGACACCCGGATGCTTTGCAAGACTTGCAAACCTGGGATGAAAATCAGTTTGAAATGCTTGTAAAAAAAGCAAATAATATTAAGGAATTAGTAAAAATTCTTAAGCAATTAGGATATAAAGCGCCACTCACTACTTTAAAAAATATAGAGCCAACTTATTTAAACATTTTATTGGAAAATGCTTACAATGCAGGTGAATGTTTAAAAGGATTAATAAAAATGGGTTATCAAGATGCCCTGGCATTACTACTTTCCTTGGAGACGCCTAAATTGATTAATCTTTTTAATAATCATTATAACTCTCTAGAAGTTATTAAAGGCTTTGCAAAATTAGGTTATCAACACGCATTTAAAAAGTTAATAGCGCTTCCGTCTGAGCAGAACAATCTACTTATAAATAACTATTATAATTGTTTTGAAACAATGAAGTCTTTGTTAAAGTTGGGTTATCAAGATCCATGTACAACATTTTTTTCTATAGACTCACAAAACCGCCAACAAATAATAGATAATCACTATAATTCTTTTGAACTTATTAATTTCTTCCAGAAAATAAATTACTCAAACCCATTACAAACTTTTTTAGATTTAGATCCTGCTACTCGTCATTTATACCTTAATAATACTTATGCTGCTAAAGAAATTATGTGGGCTTTATATAGACAAGGTAAGAATGATCCTCTTTCTTATTTAAAGAAATTAGGGAATGATGCGTTTATCACCATGGCGAATTCTCAATACGAATACGTATCTAGGATTAAGCGTGGCGTAAACTTAGAACTCGAATTTTTACCAGCTGTTTTAGTCAATAATGAATTTAGCCCCGCACTAAAAGCTTTCATTAAAATGTTAGATAAGCAGGAATCGAATACTTCCCTATTAGAAGCGCTTAATATTGATAATAAACATTTAGAACCATTTAGAGATTCCTATAATCAGAAGGTTGTTAACAAGCCGGTTAGGTTAGATGGAGATTTATTTGATTTAGATACCTTAACTAACTTGAAGGCAAGTAAAGAAGGTTATAGAGTTAATCCTTTAACACAAGAAAAATTCTTATTAAGTGATTTACAACCTGCTAAGGATGTTCAAAGAAGATTAAGCGAAATAATTGAAAATGCTCAGGTAGAGCAAGCAAGAAAACAAAACCCAATTTCCCTTTAGTAACTAAATATAATTGAATTTAATGTTGTTTTTGCATGAGCTTCTTATCAAAAGAAGCTCTAAAATTCTTAGGCTTACTTATTTACTATTTGAATTTTTTTTAGGTCCTGAAACCAAGTGCAACTTTCATATCTTGATAAGTTTGAGCATAAGCAGTGATTTAATTTTAATACAAGATCGTGTAGATGCCAGACATAAAAGCGCGCATTTTGCCTCACTTAGGCGTATAATCATGTCCAGCTTATCGTTGCTGGGATGCTGAATGATAAAATTATTAAATGTGTTAGCGATTATTTTTCCGCTGATTGCCTTTTCTTCTGTAAGTGTTAATGGGAATTTTGCGGCTACTAAATATTGCCCGGCTTACCTCTCTAAGAATAAAAAAAATAACCCTGATAATTTAATGGTAATTCCTTCACAAAATTACCCTATCCGTGAAATTAATCGTCCGGTAAACCCAGACTGGTTGCGCATTGAATTGTCAAATGCGGCACATTCTTTACGTTGGGTAAGTACTGAATGTGGTACTTACTACGTTGATGCGAATGGCAAAACTTCCTGTGAGCAAAGTCCTGGACTTGCCGATTCTTACGTATTGGCATTGAGCTGGCAGCCTGGATTCTGTCAAACTTATGGTTATGAAGCCGGAAAGCCGGAATGTTTCAAATTGCCTGCTGACTCTTATCAAGCCACTCATTTAGTATTGCACGGCTTATGGCCTAATCAGCAAATTTGCGGTGAGAGCTATGGATTTTGTGGTGTAGAAGCAAAAAAACATCACTGTGATTACCCGGCAATTAGTTTAAGCAAAGAGGTATCACAGGATTTACAACAATTTATGCCCAGCTATGCTGCTGGTAGTTGCCTTGAGCGGCATGAGTGGAATAAGCATGGAAGTTGTCAAGTTCTTTCCAGTGATGCCTATTTTGCACTGGCCATACGCTTAAACCGAGAGGCTAATCAAACTTCTCTCGGGCAATTTCTTCATGAGCATGTTGGGGAAACAGTCAAGAGAGAGCAACTACGGACCATGGTTCGTGAGTCGTTTGGAGAAAATGCTGCGTATAAAATTTTTTTGGGATGTAAAAATGGCATACTCGTCGATATTTTTATTCAATTACCTGCTCTAATCCCGCAAACTGACTCTTTACAAACACTGGTCAATAAAGCACCTGATTTTGAACGCGCCGAGGGTTGTCCGGGAAACCTAATGATTTCGGATTTTAACATTTAGTCGGATAATAATCTTGCGCATTAGAACAACTTCCTCTAATGTAGGGAAATTCAGAGAAGGCAAAGGTTTGGCATGTTGAGGCGGCTTTTCTTATTGATTTTCATCAGCTTATTGGGCATAAGTTGCACCAAGTCTGTAACTATTATTCCGCCACCGGCTAAAAAAGTTTTGCAGCATCGTCAATTACCAGCCTTTAATCAGGTAACTGTTGAAGGAAATGTCAACGTAAGCCTTCATACGGGTTATGCGCATCCTAAGCTCATTCTTCATGGTGATCCAACGGATTTATTACAAGTAAAAACAGTAGTGACTGGTAGTAGCCTGTTGATTTCAGTTGGAAAGGGTTATCCTCGCTGCGGGCCGATTACGGCAGAAATACGTGGACGTTATTTAAATGCGTTTAATTACCGTGGAGCAGGTACTATCACAGGTAATAATCTGCGTTCAGGGTTATTGGATTTGTCCATTGACAATCCAGGCCGTACCACCCTGGGTGGAAAAATTTTCTTAAGAAAATTAACTGTAAGTGGCGGTGGCTATACTCAAATTAGTGGGATTTCCAGTCAAAATTTGCAATTAGCCATCGCAGACAAAAGCAGAGTACAATTATCGGGTATGGTAAATATCACCCGGCTTAATTTAGACAGTGATGCTTGGTTAGCGTTGTATTGGGTAAAAAGTAATGCTTTGATTGTACGTGCAAGAGGCCACTCTTTTGTACAACTCAGCGGTGTTGTCGGTAAACTCGATGTAGAATTGTGGGAGCAAGCGCAGTTTAAGGGACGCTATTTGCGTGCAGGTCGTGCTTTCGTTAAAACTCATGATAAAGCCATCGCCGAACTATCCGCTGTCAGGAGACAACATACTCTTGCTACGGATGCTAGCGATATTTATTTTTATAATATACCGACCATGAGAACGGATTTCATGGCCTTCAATGGTGCTGTGCTTGATATGCGCGATTGGGATTTATACGATATGCAGGAATATGATCGCTACAATAAGTAATGCTGTTACAATTACTGTAAATGTTCTTTCATGCAAGCAATGATCTGTTCAATATCTCCATCCAGAGGGATGACATGCGCTGAATTGCTAAGCCAATGAATCCTAACATTGTCTTTATTAGCAAAGCGAGCAGCTACTCGCCATGAAGAGACTACTTTATCATGACAACCTAGAAATACATCCGTTGGACAATCGGGTACATTAAATGAAAGCTGTTTAATTAAATTAAAAATTTCAATAATCGCTGCCAATGGCAATTTTCGGTAGGCAATTTCACAATGTTGATTGGTAAATAAATCTCCGGAAAGTCCACGCACCTCCTGAAACCCAAGGCACGTTAAAAATTTGGCTAATTTCAAGGTGTGTTCTAATGGAAGACGCAAATCAAGAGCGGGTGCCAGCAAGTAAAGATGATGCAATTTAAACTGATTACTTAAATGACAAGCAAGTATTCCTCCTAAAGAGAGTCCCAAAACATCGACTTGTTCAAACTCATTAAGCATAAGCTCACAGGATTGCTCTGCAGTCTTAAGCCAGGCTTCCGCTTTAACTTCAGCAAACGCTTTAAGCGTATCTGCATGTCCAGGCAATACAGGACATAGGATTGCATCATAAAAGGTCAGAGAGGGCAGCATTACGCGAAAAACAGCGGGTGTGGAAGTAAATCCATGTAATAAAAGTAAGGCTCTCTTTTTTTCTCCATTGCGACGTTCAATGGGAGCCATAAGTGCTACATCTTTTTTATCAAGCGCAAAAAGCGGGATGCCTCGTCTCATGGCGCGAAAATCATCAATATTCATAAGTCCCTTTTTTGGTAAAAAAATTTGCAAAATAACTGTAAATTACTACTAAAAGTCTAGGTTATAACCAGTAATTTGGTATGATCAAGTTACAGATGTAACCTTTAAAGATAGCTCGTTACCCCTCTTAAGTCAGATTATCATTAGGATACGTGAGCTTGAGATGGCAGTAAATGCAAAAGATGAAGTTAGTAGAGAGTGTATAAATTGTGCTATCTTTAATTAATAATGTGGATAGATTTTAGGGGAATTACCATGGCAACCGATCCTACTTCTGCACTTCCTATGGATAGTGGTCCCTCTTATGAGAATATTAGTGGTAATGATAATAATAAATCTCAAGCCAAACAAGAAGCACCACAACCAAAGCCTAAAGGCAAGAGCGATTCGCAAGCTGCTGATAAAGATAAAGACAGTACGAATGATCTACAAATGCAGATGCTGAAGCAACTGCAAGAGATGGTTAGTAAAGTAAATAATCAGTTATATGGCCAACTTTATGATCAAATGGGTGATGCATTTAACAATATGTTTAAAGGCAAAAACTCCAGTAAAAATGAGGATTCTCCCAGCGATGATACGCATGATGACATTGAGGACATGGAATCTGGTGATGATCTAGAGGATGTTTTTAAGGAGGATCAAACGCATGACGATATTGGGGACATGGAATCTGGTGATAACTTAGAAAGTACTTTCGATGATTCACCGATGGAGTCAATGTCTAGTACAGTTACCAATCCAACGGATTCCGATACTAATCCAGATTTAAACGTTATGGATAAAATATCCGGTGGTGACGGTCC
Source organism: Legionella clemsonensis (assembly GCF_002240035.1). Lineage (NCBI taxonomy): Bacteria > Pseudomonadati > Pseudomonadota > Gammaproteobacteria > Legionellales > Legionellaceae > Legionella > Legionella clemsonensis. The sequence goes on from NZ_CP016397.1 coordinate 206,332, forward strand.
TGCTTCAGACCTTGTTACAGCTGTCGAAAAAGATCCCGAAATGTTGGCAGCTCTAGCATAAATGGTAAAGAGCATGCTCTTTACCCATTTATAATCTCCAATGAATTAATTCTCTAACAGCTTGTGCGGCAAACTCTCAAGACGTCCTGCCTGCGTGACAATGACGTAATCAAGTTTACGTTGTAGTTCACTAATAGTATCAGCACCGGCATAGGTTAAACCTGAGCGTAAACCCCCGATGATATCTGCAATAATACTGTCTTGATGATTACGATAGGGAACTTCGGTCGCAACACCTTCTGCGGTTTTCCATTCGTGCATTTGCCCTAAAAAATCTTCTTGCGCTTCTCTTGAAGCCATGCCGCGATAGCGTTTAACCTGTTTGCCATCTTCCTTGGTGATGACTTCACCTGGAGTGGGTTCTGTTCCAGCCAGTATACCACCTATCATGACAAAATCAGCACCAAAAGCAAGGGCTTTGACGATGTCACCAGAAGTGCGAATGCCACCATCGGCTACAATAGAGCGGTCAGTGCGGGCACAATCCTGAATACAGGTTAGCATGGGAATACCAAAGCCTGTTTTGATGCGCGTGCTGCATACAGAGCCACCCCCAATGCCTGCTTTAATGATATCGGCACCACAAGAGGCCAGATAATCAGCACCGGCATAAGTAGCCACATTACCAGCCATAATGCAGCGACTACCCAATAGTTGCCTTAAGTTTTTTAGTGTTTTTCCCACATATTTGGCATGAGCATGAGCGACATCGACACAAAAATAATCAGCACCAGCATCACGCAGGGCTTCTGCGCGTTGTAACTCAGCATCGGTACAGCCTACGGAAACAAAAACCGGGCCCCGGCAGTTCTTAAATTCTTTGATATTTTCTTCGATACTTAAAAACCGATGCAAAGCACCAATGCCACCCTTGCTATGCATGAAATTAGCCATCTTGCTCTCGGTGATGGTATCCATATTGGAGCTGATAACCGGTAATTGCAAACTAAGTTTCCCCAACCTATCAGTCATACTGACATTGACTACGCGCCTTGATTCATGATGGTTATAGGCTGGAACCAGTAATACATCATCAAAAGTGATGGCTTGGTTATTCATTATTAATCCTCATGTGGATAAGCAAAAGCGTGTACTATAAATGCTCAGCGGCATAATAAGCAAGTCTTGAACGCTCACCCCGTGTTAATGTCATATGGGCACTGTGTTGCCAATGCTTGAAACGATCGACAGCAAAGGTTAATCCAGAAGTCGTTTCTGTCAAATAAGGAGTATCAATTTGCTTGATATCCCCAAGGCAAACAATTTTACTACCAGGGCCGGCTCGTGTTACCAGGGTTTTAATTTGCTTTGATGTCAGGTTTTGCGCCTCATCAATAATAATAAAACGATTTAAAAACGTGCGGCCTCGCATGAAGTTAAGCGAGCGAATTTTAATCTTGTTTTGCAACAGATCCTGAGTAGCGCCGCGGCCAAAGCTTCCACCCTCCTGGGAGCTGTGCAGCACTTCAAGATTATCCATGAGTGCGCCCATCCATGGGGTCATTTTTTCTTCTTCCGTACCTGGCAAGAAACCAATGTCTTCGCCTACAGGGATAGTCACTCGGGTCATTAAAATTTCATTGTAACGGCTTTGATCCAGCACTTGAGTGAGTCCTGCTGCGATAGTTAACAACGTTTTACCTGTGCCGGCAGAACCTTGCAATGTTACAAAATCGATCTCTGGGTCGAGCAATAAATTAAGGGCAAAATTCTGCTCACGGTTGCGTGCTGTTATTCCCCATATCGCATGTTTGGATTGCGTATAATCCCGTGCCAACTGTACTACTGTTCCACCTTCTGCAATTTCTTTAACAATGGCTTGAAATTGATTATCCTGTGTACTGATACAATCATTAAAATTCCATTGGGTTGTTAATGGACCGCTGATGCGATAAAACGTTTTGCCATTGTCTTGCCAGGCTTCCATATTTTTAGCATGGGTATCCCAAAAATTATCTTCAAGAATATGTAAACCACTATGCAAAAGATCGACATCATCCAAGACTTTGTCGTTATAATAATCTTCAGCAGGAATGCCAAGAATACCAGCTTTGATGCGTAAGTTAATGTCTTTGGAGATAATAATCACCTGACGGCCAGGGTATTTTTTTTGTAAACCTAATGCCGTGGCAAGGAGGGTATTGTCCGCTTTATGACCTGGTAACGAGGTGGGGCGCAGTTGTTCAAATTCATCCGTTTGAAAAAACAAACGACCACTGCTTTTTACTTTTTCACCACTAAGAAAATTGGCAATAGGGAGACCTGCTACAACCTCTTGATGGCTGGCATTACTCATTAATTCAACCAGCATCCGATTGGTTTGACGCACGTTTCGAGCCACTTCAGAAAGACCGGTCTTATGGCTATCTAACTCTTCCAAAACGACCATCGGTAAATAAATGTCATGTTCTTCAAAGCGATAGATAGCCGTAGGATCATGCATCATGATATTCGTATCAAGTACGAACAATTTGGTTTCTTTATTATCCTTTTCCATGATTCACCTATCAGAAAAATGTATTCATTGTGCTGAGGGTGATTCATGCAGTCAAGCGTTATCTTCTTTAACTTGTCATCAGAAGATTAACGCTTGTTACTTTGGAAGTGTTTTAATAGAGTAATGACCTCAGCGACATGTCCTTTGACATTAACTTTTCGCCATTCCTGACGTAAAATGCCTTGTGGATCAATAAGAAACGTACTTCGTTCTATTCCTCGAACTTGCTTGCCATACATTGTCTTCATTTTAATGACATCAAATTTTTTGCATAAAGTTTCCTCTTTATCACTAATTAATTCAAAGGGAAGCGCTTGTTTACCTTTAAAGTTTTCATGCGACTTTAAACTGTCTCTGGAAATACCAAGTACCTCAGCATTCAATGCTTTCAATTGTGGGTAAGCATCACGAAAATCTTGTCCTTCTGTAGTGCATCCAGGAGTAGAGTCTTTAGGATAAAAATAAAGAATCAACCACTGGCCTTCATAATCACTTAATTTGCCTTCCAAACCATTGGTTGCGGTAAATTCAAAATCATTTATTTTCTCACCGATATTCATGGGTCCTCCTCATAACATGAATGATTAACAAGGTAGCCTAATTGAAAGTGAGAATTTCGCCAAATGTTTTTGTTGAGTGTATAATTGCGGTTTTAATTTTAAAAAGTAATTATTTTAGGTGGTCTTATGAGTAGCCATAAACAACACAGTGCTACAATTGCCACGAACAAAAAGGCGCATTTTGAGTATTTCATCGAAGATGACTACGAGGCTGGTATTGTTCTTGAAGGCTGGGAAGTAAAAAGTTTACGCGCAGGAAAAATTAATCTGTCGGATGCTCATGTCATTATCAAACATGGGGAAGCTTTTTTGTTGGGGGCGCAAATTCAACCTCTGCCAACTGCCGCTGCTCATCTTTTCCCCGATCCTGTTCGCACGCGAAAATTACTGTTAAATAGAAAGGAGATTAATCAGCTGATAGGCAGTGTAGAGCGCCAGGGATATACTCTTGTCCCCCTCTCTTTATATTGGAAACATAATCGGGTAAAGATGAAACTGGCTTTAGCCAAAGGTAAAAAAACTCATGATAAACGGGAAACGATCAAGGATAGAGACTGGAATCGAGAACGCGCCCGTTTGCTAAAAAAGCATAATTAAAGCATAACTTTATCGAAAAAATCCTGCTCGCCATTATCTGGTATTCTGACGTATGGAATGACTAATTTTTCAATCAACGTCAGGACGATATTGGTCATTTCTAAGGCTATCTACCAGATCTGCTGTTCGAGTACTAACACGACCTTGTCGTATTTCAGGAAACTCTTTTTCTACTTCTTCAACAGCTGTATAGGCATCCATGGTGATTGCCTTGCTTAATAAAGCCTTCAATCCCTCTACTTTTTTGCTTTTCTATCTTTATGTGGGTAAACACTATTCTATTAAATTCCCATTTTTCTGTGAGGAAGTGCTACAGGAGATTATTGGAATTAGAAGATTTTTTGGATATAGCTAGTGCCCATCAGCTGTGAATTATTCATTCATAGTTGATTGGGCACTCACTATTTTCTGACTATTCGCGGGTTATTGTATTACGTCTTATTACTTTGATAAATGGGTACTTTTACCCATTTATCAAATTCCTTCCGCCACACATTGTAAAAGCGTGGCTAGTATTAAAGTGATAAATTTCATCTATCCTAAATAATAAGGACTTGTTATTTCAGCGATGGAAAAGCACACGGGATCTTCAATGAATACAATGCAATGGCTCAAAAAACTTGTCGGGTTTAATACTATTTCCAGTAATTCTAATATGGAGCTTATTGAAGCGATTGCGCTGTGGTTTAAAAAACATAATCTTCCTTACCATGTCATTCATGATACTACTAAAACAAAAGCAAATTTGTTAGCAAGTATCCCAGCCAAAAATGGCGAAACGCAGGGTGGTATTTTATTATCGGGCCATACTGATGTAGTTCCTGTCGCAGGCCAGATATGGAAGACGGACCCTTTTTTAGCCACTAAAGTAGACGGCAAAATTTATGGTCGTGGCACCAGTGATATGAAGGGATTTATTGCTGTTGCACTTGCTTTAGTCCCCGAATTTAACCGTCTTGAGTTAAATAAACCGATTCATTTTGCCTTTACTTATGACGAAGAGGTGGGTTGCATTGGTGTGGATTTTTTAATTGAATATTTGCAGCAAATTGCCTTACATCCCGAAGGTTGTATTGTCGGTGAGCCTTCGAGTATGCGTCCAATTATCGGTGAAAAATCGAGACAGGTTTTTCATTGTCAAATACAAGGATTGTCTGCTCACTCATCTCGAGCAGATAAAGGTTGTAATGCAATTGAGTATGCCAGTCGCTTGATTTGTTACATTAATAAAATCGCTAACTACGCTCGAGAAAAAGGTCCCTTTGATAACGATTTTGATTTGCCTTTTACCACTATTTCTACCAATGTCATCAGTGGGGGCTCTGCCACCAATGTTATTCCTGGTAGCTGTGAATTATTATTTGAAGTGCGTTATTTACCTCAGTTCCCTCTGGAAAATTTTCGCAGTCAGGTTGAAAATTATATTAATGAGGAATTAGTGCCGAAAATGAGGAAAATATATCCGAAGGCGGCTATTTATCTCGATCAAGTTTCAGAAGCACCGGGATTTGCTGCTCATGAAGATGCTCCCTTGACTCATCTTGTTAGAACGATAACTGGTGTAAAAGAGCGATATAAGGTTTCCTATTCAACAGAAGCAAGATCTTATCAGGATGCAGGAATTCCTTCCGTCATTTGTGGGCCTGGAAATATTGAGCAAGCGCATCGACCTAATGAATTTATTACCATTGAGCAACTTAAAATCTGTGAGCACATGCTTAAAAATGTAGTGAATTTGTATTGCAGGAGTGACTCTGTCCCCTAGCGGTTTTTTATACGGTAGAACCGTGACTCCATGTCTAAATAAACATCATCTTTATAATATTCCATCCCGCATTTTTCCATGACACGTAATGAAGCAGTGTGATTTTTATCGGCATAAGCAATGATGTAATCTCTGTCAATGTTATTTTTTGCCCACTCGAGTAATGCGTTTAACACTTCTGTGGCATAGCCTCTACGCCAATATTTTTTATGAAAAAGATAGCCCACCTTTACTTCGCCTGTTTCTAATTCATCAAAATAGGCTTCTCCAACAAACTCACCGGTTTTGAGATTAAAGATGACCAGGCAAGGCAAATTTTTGCGTTCAAAATTATAGAAACATTCTTTCATGTATTGTTTGATTTCATGACAACTAAGAGTGCCCTCGGGATAGTATTTTTTTACTTCTGGGTCTTGATCCAACTCTGCCAGATAAGCTAAATCTTCTCTGCTCATGGGGCGTAAACCAAGACGTTTGGTCGTTATTAGGTAAGACATCTCAGTTGCTCATTGACATAAAAATTTAAGATAACTTCATTAAAAATGGCACAGTTATCCCATAAAATCAAAATAATCCGGAGTGACTCAGGGTAGATGCATCCAATTTGAGCACAAAAGGTCCCTCTTTCTTGTATTTTGCCCTATATCGGACTATATAAGAGGCCAAATGACGGTTTGTTAGCATAGCGCGTTTTAAAAGTTGACAAAAAATTAATGCAGCATCTAATCTAGTAGATAAATTCCTAAACAACTTCCCCTTTTAGAATTAAGCAAGCAGGCTCAAATGGAATATTATGAATCTAAGGAGAGATTATGTCATCAATTTGCACGAGGATGTGCTTATGGCTGTGTGCGATGGGTTTTAGTGCCCTCTTATTTGCAGCTACCCCAGTCAAATCCATAGTTGTCTTTGGCGATAGCTTATCCGACAATGGAAATACGACTCATCTCTTAAAAAGTTTACGACAAGAGGAAAGTCCGGCTTACCTCGTGCGCCCCTTGAAAGTATTTGTCATCAATAAGATGGAAGAGTTTGCCTATGATTATTATGTACCACAGGCAGTTCTTGACGCAGGGATTGAAATCGTTACTGAATTCTTCGATACCGAATTAGGACCTTTATTAGCCAATTTGGTGGGTAAAGTGCGTAAAGTGCCAATTCTTCCAGGAGAACCTTACTGGCAAAACCATTTTTCCAATGGTCGTGTATGGAACGAATATTTAGCATCTATGATAGGTATCGATCGTGAAGATGCGCACTTCTATGACAATCAGGCTTTTGGTGGTAGCTGGGCTGTAACTTACGATTATCAAGTGACCACCTGGAATTTAATTCGTCATCCGCTGGGCACTTTGAAAACATTAATTGTAGGGAAATTAATTCCACCAAGTTTAGGTTTAACCGTGCAAGCTTATTTAATGATGAAAAGTTCACTGGATGAAGATGCTGTTTATTTTGTCCTCACTGGTGCTAATGATTATCTGAACGTTTTATTTTTTGAAGATAACTATAATCCTGCAGTGATGAATAGCTACATTGATAATGTGATTGATGGTTTGGGGACAGGAGTACGAAAATTAATTCAGGCTGGTGCTCGCCATGTAGTCATCATGGGATTACCTAATATTGGTGAAACGCCTAAATTTGTTCACACTACCGACAAACCTGTGCTCACTGCCGCCATGCAGCAGCATAATGAACGGCTACAAAAACGGGTGGAAGAATGGCGTACTAGTTACCCTGAAGTTGATTTTCTATACATAGATTTACAGCAATTTTTGCAAAAAGCGTTGGCGGACCCACAAAAATATGGTTTTTCCAACATTACTGATGCCTGTATTGACGTAAAATTTCCCATGTTCAGGGTATTTGCCCAGTCACCTTTTGCCAGAAACTATGTATTGCAATATGCACAGGTGTTGCAATATCGCGATAGGAATTTTGGTCCTAATGAAAAGAATTACCATATATGTGATGCGCCTGAACGCTATTTATTTTGGGATGAAGTGCATCCTACCACGCGTGCTCATCGTTATCTGGCTTACGAGATTTGCGAAGTTATGAAGCAGCATGGCTATAAAATCACATGTGAAGCACCAGCAAATAGTTAGATTTTGGCGCTGAATATGGCATACTGGGCAATTTTGCAAGAGATCATTCCATGTTCTACAGTTTGAAAATATGGGTGATATCGATGATCTAAGGAGTTTTTATGTGTGGGATCATGGGTGCGACATCTCAACGTGACATTAGTAAGGTACTGTTGGAAGGATTGAGACGTCTAGAGTATCGCGGTTATGATTCAGCAGGTATCGCTTTAATTGATAGTGCTGGACTGTTAAAACGAATTCGAATTCAAGGGAAAGTCCAAAGCCTGGCGGATGCCATGCAGGAAACTGCAGTCACGGGAAATGCAGGTATTGCTCATACCCGTTGGGCTACCCATGGTAAACCCTGTGAGCAAAATGCGCATCCTCATACGTCGCATGATGAGATTGCTATTGTTCACAATGGTATTATCGAAAATCATGACGCACTGCGTGAAAAGTTGCGCACCAGTGGCTATACCTTTACTTCTGAAACAGATACTGAGGTCGCAGCGCACCTTATTCATTTTTATTATCAGAATCATGAAAATTTATTACGTGCAGTAAGAGAGGCAGCCCAGGAAATGCAGGGTGCCTTTGCTTTGGGTGTAATACATCAGCAACGTCCACAGGAATTAGTAGCTATTCGTAAAGGAAGTCCTTTGGTAGTAGGTCTTGGTATCGATGAGCAATTCATTGCTTCAGACGCCTTGGCGCTACGCTCTTTTGCTCAGTCAGTAATCTATTTGGAAGAAGGTGATAGTGCTTTATTAACAACTGACAAGGTTTCCTTGTTTAACACTCAGGGTGAAGCAGTAACTCGTGAGGTGCACGTGCTTAATGGAGACAGCCAGGCAGTGAGTAAAGGACCCTATCGCCATTTCATGCTGAAAGAAATTTATGAGCAGACTAAAGTATTGGCAGATACCTTGGAAGGGCGCATTAACAGTAAGGAAGTGATAAAAGCCAGTTTTGGCGAACGTGCTTCGGCTGTTTTTCAACAAGTTAAGCAAATTCACATTGTAGCCTGTGGAACGAGCTATCATGCCGGTTTAATTGCTCGTTATTGGCTGGAATCACTGACAGGATTGCCTACACAGGTTGAAATTGCCAGTGAGTATCGTTATCGTGATGTGGTTGTCGGGGACCATACTTTATTTATTACTGTCTCTCAGTCGGGTGAAACAGCAGATACCCTTGCGGCACTTCACAAAGCCAAATCCATGAAGTATTTAGCCAGTTTAGCGATTTGTAATGTGGCAACCAGCACATTGGTTCGGGAAGCAGACTGCGTTTTCCTCACACGAGCAGGCGTAGAGATAGGTGTCGCCTCTACCAAGGCATTTACGACGCAGCTAGCGGCATTTTTAATGCTTGCTGTAGCGCTTTGTAAAGATGAAAGAGCAGAACGAGTGCTGACTGAACTGCAAGAATTACCCTCTTGCTGTGAGCGCGCTTTGAAAATGAACAATGAGATAAAGGCATTAGCTTCATTATTTGTAAATAAGGCTCATACCTTATTTTTAGGTCGAGGAGTACAATATCCTGTAGCATTGGAAGGCGCCTTGAAGTTAAAAGAAATTTCCTATATTCATGCCGAAGCTTATCCGGCGGGTGAGTTAAAGCATGGCCCTCTCGCCTTGGTGGACAAAGACATGCCAGTTATCGCTGTAGCACCCAATGATGAATTGCTTGATAAATTGAAATCCAATTTACATGAAGTGAGTGCTCGAGGTGGCCAGCTCATTGTCTTTGTTGATGATTCGCAAACCTGGGAAGCCGATGGTGCAAGATTAATTCCTGTCCCTGCGTGCGGTCAGTGGATCGCCCCTATTGTCTACACAATTCCCTTGCAATTACTTGCTTATCATGTGGCTGTTGCCAAAGGAACGGATGTTGATCAACCAAGAAATTTAGCCAAATCGGTGACTGTGGAGTGAATCATTTAAGCACTTTTGGTTGAATAGATGATAGGAAGGGAACATTCCCTTCCACTAAAAATATTGTGATTTTTTTAAATCACATCGGAATTTGCAGTTAATTTGGCAAAACTGGCAAAATAATCTCTGACTTTTTCTCCAATTTCGGGATGACGTAAGGCATAATGCATCGTAGCTTTAACAAAACCAAATTTATCTCCGCAATCATATCGCGTCCCTTGAAAACTAAAACCCAATACCTCTTGAACGTTTATGAGTTGTGCAATTGCATCGGTAAGCTGGATTTCCTCGTCTTTTCCTGCTGAGATTTCTTCCAAAATGGAAAAAATTTCATAGTTAAAAATATAGCGCCCTACCACCCCCAGAGAAGAAGGCGCTTTTTCGGGAGAGGGTTTCTCAACAATGCCGTTTATTTCATAATAGGTATCCAGGCATTGGGAAACTGAAATCACCCCATATTTGATTGAATCAGCGGGCTCAATTTTTTCTACTGCAAGAATATTCGCCTGAGTTTTATGGTAAAGTGATACCATTTGCGCTAAGCAATTTTCAGCGTTGCTCATGATTAAATCATCAGGCAATAATACAGCAAAGGGTTCATCGTTGATAACCTGATGCGCATATTTTATAGCATCTCCTAAACCTTTTGGCTCAGGCTGCTTTATAAACACACATTGAATGGAAGGAGGCAAAATATTATTAATGGTCGGCAATAAAGAGAGTTTACCCTCTATTTTTAGTCTTTCCTGAAGCTCATGGCTAGGAATAAGATGATCCTTGATAGCACGTTTAGAACTGTTAGTGATAAAAATTAATTCTTCAAACCCTGCAGAAACGGCCTCCTCTACGGCATATTGAATAAGTGGTTTATCCACGACGGCTAGCATTTCCTTGGGATTCGCTTTTGTAGCAGGTAAAAATCGAGTTCCTAACCCGGCAACGGGAAATACTACCTTTTTTAACCTTTTTACCATCTCTATCATCCTTGAAAAAAATCAGCAGGATTTTTAGTATAGTGAAGAAAATCTTTTTTTTAATGAAAAATTTAAATTTTTTTTTAGTAGGTGCGTCTTTAGAAAAAATCAGGTAATGTAAGTGAAAATGCCCTCTAGAACTAAGTAAGGGAATAAGCAGCTTGTGCACTATGAATGCGTTTAATTAATCTATTACCTATCTCATTTGCTGCAGTGCCCAAACTTGCCACTATTGTTTTAAGGATGAAGAATGAAAAAAAATATATTAATTACCGGCGGTGCTGGTTTTATAGGCTCCCATTTGGCAGATGAACTCATTGCAAAGGGCTACAAAATAAGGGCTTTAGACAATTTGTCTGAACAGGTGCATGGATTAAAAACTCAGCGGCCCGACTATCTTCATCCGGAAGTTGAACTTATTTTAGGCGATGTAAGGGACAAGGAGACCGTAAGAAAAGCGCTTCAGGGTATCGATGCTGTTTTTCATTTTGCTGCGATGGTAGGAGTAGGGCAAAGTATGTACCAGATAAAAAATTACACTGATGTCAATAATCTGGGTACAGCTATATTGCTGGAAGCGCTGATAGAATCTCCTGTTGAAAAACTCATTGTTGCTTCCAGCATGAGCATTTACGGAGAGGGATTGTATAAAACAACCACAGGCACTTCCGTTGAAGAATGCAAGCGCAAACTTGAGGATTTAAAAAATCAACAATGGGAATTGCAGGAGGATGCACAAAATTATCTAATGCCCATTCCAACCCCCGAAGACAAAAAACCTTGTCTCTCATCGGTATATGCGCTTTCCAAATATGACCAGGAACGTTTGTGCCTGATTACTGGTAAGGCCTATGGCATACCTGCTACTGCATTGCGCTTCTTTAACGTATACGGAACCAGACAAGCGCTTTCTAATCCGTATACCGGTGTATTGGCTATTTTTGCCTCAAGATTATTAAACAATAATGCCCCCTTAATTTTTGAGGATGGTTTGCAAAAAAGAGATTTTGTGCACGTTAAGGATGTGGCCAGAGCTTGCCGATTAGCATTGGAGAATAGTAATGCTGACGGAGAAGTGATTAATATAGGCAGCGGTAATCAGTACACCATCCGTGAAATTGCAGAAAAGCTTGCCCAGGTTATGAATAAAGAAATTGAACCTCAGGTAACGGGCAAATATCGAGTGGGCGATATACGTCATTGTTTTGCCGACTTAACAAAGGCAAGAGCATTATTAGGATTTGAACCTTGCGTCCCATTTAATGAAGGATTGGCTGAGCTGTCTGTGTGGCTTGAAGGACAAATAGCGATTGATCATGTCCATAAGGCCACCAATGAGTTAGCTTTGCGAGGTTTGACAGTATAGAGAAGGAAGCGTTTATGAAAGGTACAATTGGAAATGAAAACTATACCCTGATAACCGGTGGGGCAGGTTTTATCGGCACCAATTTGGCTGACAGGCTCCTTGGTCAAGGTAGAAGGGTAATGATTTATGACAATTTATCCCGACCAGGGGTAGAGCAGAATCTGCAATGGCTTAAAGGAAAATATGGTAATCAGGTTATTATACAGATAGCCGACATTAGAGAAAAAAAAGTACTTCAGGCGTGTGTAAACAACGCGCAACAAATTTTTCATTTTCTGGCGCAGGTAGCAGTCACTTCCTCCATTACAAATCCTGAAGATGATTTTGAGGTCAATTTAGTCGGCACATTTAATCTATTGGAAGCGCTACGACATTCCTCCCGTACTCCTCCTTTGATATTTACCTCCACTAACAAGGTATATGGTGATTTAAGAGATCTTGCATTTACTACCAATCAAACCCGATTTTACCCAGAAGACGCAACCATTGATCTAAACGGTATTGATGAGAATCAGCCACTTGATTTTCATAGTCCCTACGGTTGCTCGAAAGGCTCGGCAGATCAGTATGTGCTGGATTATTCAAGGTGCTACGGACTTAAAACAACTGTCTTTAGAATGAGTTGTATCTATGGGCCTCATCAATTTGGCAATGAAGATCAGGGGTGGGTTGCTCATTTCACAATTAGTGCGCTGGAGAGCAAGCCCGTTGTAATTTATGGTAACGGCAAGCAGGTAAGAGACATTCTTTTTGTAGAAGATTTGATTGAGGCATTTCTGCTGGCAGAGCAACATATTGATAAACTATCAGGAAATGCATTCAATATTGGGGGCGGGCCTAAAAATACTGTAAGCCTGATTGAGGTTGTTGAGCTCATTCAGAAAAAAACAGGCAAAGAAATCGACCTGATTTTTGAGGAATGGAGAACAGGGGATCAGTGCTATTACGTTTCTAATATTGCCAAATTTAAAAGCGCAACCGGTTGGTCGCCTAAGATTTCAGTATCCCAGGGTGTGGAGAGGCTTATCTCCTGGTTGAATGAATCAAAAAATCATTTTTCTAAGGAAAGCAAGTTTTTATCAAAAGCAATGGTTGAATAATGGAAACATCTTTATTAACTAAAAAAATTAACCCCATAAGACCAAAGACTTCAATGATGAAAGCTGCGGTCATCTCGGCACCTCGAAAAGCAGCTGCCATTGTTGTTGCAGTTCCTGAGCCCAATAAAGGCGAAGTACGTATTAAAATTGAGGGAAGTGGCGTATGCGCTTCCAATATCCCTGTCTGGGAAGGAAGAGATTGGTTTTCCTATCCTCTTGCAGCGGGTAACCCCGGTCACGAAGGCTGGGGAATTATAGACGCTATAGGGCCTGAGGTTGAGGGACTTAACGTGGGCGACAGAGTAACCTGCCTTTCCTATAATGCCTACGCGGAATATGACATTGCCAAAGCGGAGGAAGTCATTGTTTTACCGACTTTTCTAGAAGGAAAACCTTTCCCTGGTGAGGCATTGGGTTGCGTTATGAATATTTTTAGCCGTAGTGATATCCATGCTGGACAAACAGTCGCAGTAGTGGGTACAGGTTTTTTAGGTATCCTGCTCATTCAATTATTAAAATCAGCAGGGGCAAACGTTATTGCTATATCAAAACGTAGCTTTTCACTTCAAGCAGCAGCAGCGGCCGGAGCAGCTCAAACAATACCGATGAATGATCATTATGAGGTAATCGAGCGAGTGCAACAGTTAACTGGTAATGCATTTTGTGACCGGGTGATTGAAGTAACTGGTAAGGAATGGCCTTTAAATCTTGCTATCGAGCTTACGGCTGAAAGAGGTAAATTGATTGTCGCTGGTTTTCATCAAGATGGTATGCGGCAAGTCAATATGCAGTTGCTGAACTGGAGAGGAATAGACATGATTAACGCGCATGAGAGGAATCCTAAGCAGTATATCAAAGGGATACAGCATGCGATTAGAGCTATTGAGGAGGGAAAAATGAATCCTTTTCCCCTTTTTACGCATTTGTTTACACTGGATAAAGCAGAGCAAGCCTTGAACTTACTTACCGAAAGACCCGAGGGCTTTATTAAAGCTTTGCTAATTAATAAGGCAGTAGTATGACGGCAACTACTCCTTCTAATTCTAAAAAGCGCTTGTCTCTGGGATTTATTGGTGTGGGCTGGATAGGCAGAAGCAGAATGGAAGCACTTATTAACCAGGGCAATATCAAGGCTGTGGTAATCGCCGAGCCCTGTATGCAAAATGCTTCCAATGCCCTAAAGATGGCAGCAGGCGCCAGACTGGTTAAGTCACCTGAGGATGTATATAAAAACGAAGCGCTTGATGGTATTGTAATTGCTACCCCTAGTGCATTGCATGCCTCACAATCGTTGGAAGCTTTGAAAGCAGGTAAAGCCGTATTTTGTCAAAAGCCATTAGGTAGGACGTCTGAAGAAGTAGAGCAAATTATAAACGCATCAAAAGAGGCTGATAAATTACTTTTTGTTGATTTATCTTACCGCTATACAAAAGCTTTTCAGGCAATATACGACACCATTATTCGTGGTGAAATTGGTAGAATACATGCTGTCAATCTAGTATTTCATAATGCTTATGGTCCTGATAAAGCATGGTTCTATGATATAAAACAATCTGGTGGCGGTTGTGTCATCGATCTGGGCGTACACCTGCTTGATATGGCCTTGTATTGTTTAGGTTTTCCTGAAGTTATCAACTTGCAAAGTCATCTTTACAGTAGAGGGATAAAATTAAAGCCCAATGAAGAAAAGGTAGAGGATTTTGCCAAAATATTTATGAGTACCGCAGATGAAACGACCTTAAGCCTTGAGTGCTCATGGAATGCTTCGGCAGGACAGGATGCAGTCATTGAAGTTGTTTTTTATGGCAGCGAAGGCGGTGTAGCGTTAAAAAATATAAATGGTTCATTTTACGATTTCAAAGCTGAAAAGTATAAGGGAACTCATACCCAAATTCTTGTTTTACCACCTGATGATTGGAGTGGAAGAACAGGGCTGGCATGGGCTGAAAAAATTGCAGCAGGACAGGGTTATGATCAGGTAATAGCCAATGAATATTTAAAAACTGCTCGGATAATTGACAGAATTTATGGAAGATAAAATAACATTATTAATGACAGCTGATACGGTAGGAGGAGTTTGGACGTATACGGTCAACCTCTGTAAGGGATTGCTGGATTATAACGTGGAAATCCATCTGATGACTTTGGGGGGGAAGCTGAGTAAACAGCAGCTTGAAGAGATAAATCGTCTGTCAAATGTAAGTTTATACTGCAGTGAATATAAGCTGGAATGGATGGAAAATCCCTGGGAAGATATGACGCTTGCCGAGCAATGGATAAGAGCAATTTATAAAAAAGTTAATCCTGATATTATCCATTTTAACAATTATGTGGAAGCAAAGGGCGAGTGGCTATGTCCTGTTGTCACTGTTTTTCATTCTTGCGTACAAACATGGTGGAAGGCTGTAAAAGGAGAGAAAGCACCTGCAGAATGGGAAAGGTATCGACACGCTGTTAAAAAATCCATTTTTTCATCGGATATTTTGATTGCACCCTCCAGAGCGATGCTTTGTGAGGCGCAGAGTATTTATGGAAAAGTTAACGTTGCAAAAGTAATTTATAACGGCAGTGATAGTTGGAACTTAAATGAATATGATAGAAAAGAATCCTTTATTTTAACAGCAGGACGTGTATGGGATGAAGCCAAAAACATCCTTCTGCTGTCAGAAATAGCAGATGAGCTTGATTGGCCAGTTTATATCGCCGGCAATACTATTAATCCCAACACGGGTCAAGCCAAGATGCCCGGGAATGCCCA
This sequence comes from Legionella clemsonensis, assembly GCF_002240035.1. Classification (NCBI taxonomy): domain Bacteria; kingdom Pseudomonadati; phylum Pseudomonadota; class Gammaproteobacteria; order Legionellales; family Legionellaceae; genus Legionella; species Legionella clemsonensis. The sequence goes on from NZ_CP016397.1 coordinate 222,036, forward strand.
TTTTTTAGGACGTCTATCGCATCAAGAACTACAGACTTACATGCAACGGGCAGCCGTGTTTGTTATGCCTGCACGTTATGAACCTTTTGGCCTTGCTGTGCTTGAAGCAGCACAGGCTGGCTGTGCACTGGCTTTAGGGCAGATAGAATCGCTTGAAGAAATTTGGCAGGATGCAGCGCTTTATTTTAAACCAGATGATAAAGCCAAGGTTGTTGAAACCTTGCAACAAATAATAAAAGACAGAAGCTTGCGTTTAAAGTTGGCTTCCGCTGCCTCCTTGAGAGCCAAAAATTTTACCCTGGAGCAAATGACACGGGAATATGTGGAGCTTTATAAGGATCTCCTGAGAAAAAAAGCGTTTAGAAAAATTAATATGGAAGCTATATGAAAGCAGTGATGTTTTACCATTCCCTGGCCTCAGACTGGAATCATGGGAATGCCCATTTCTTAAGAGGTGTTGCACAAGAGTTGATTAATCGGGATTATGAAGTGGAGGTGTATGAACCCTTGGGAGGATGGAGCTTTTCTAATCTCGTTAAAGATCATGGTCAAGAAAAATTGGAAGAGTTTAAAAAATATTTTCCAACCCTTCAACCTCGCTTTTATGATCCTAAAAATCCAGAGTATAAAAAGTTACTCAGCGGTGCCGATTTAGTCATTGTTCATGAATGGAATGAGCCTGAATTAGTTGCAACCCTAGGTAGATTAAAAAAAATCTATGGGTATAAGCTACTGTTTCATGATACTCATCATCGTGCTGTTTCAGACGAACAGAGCATGGCAAAGTATGATTTTACAGAGTACGATGGTGCCCTGGTGTTTGGAAAATTAATACAAGATATTTATAAGCATAAAAAATGGATCAGCAGAACATGGGTTTGGCATGAAGCTGCTCATCACCACTTGTTTACTCCTCAGTTTGCTGAAGAAAAAAAAGGCGATTTAGTGTGGATTGGCAATTGGGGAGACAATGAGCGCACCAATGAACTTATGGAGTTTTTAATAAAACCTGTAAAGGAATTAAGATTAAAAGCAAAAGTATACGGTGTACGCTACCCGCAAGAGGCGCTACAGGCACTTAAGGATGCGGGTATCGAATATGGAGGATGGCTTCCAAACTATAAAGTACCGGAAGTTTTTGCCCAATATAAAGTGACAGTACATGTACCGCGGGGCCCCTATGTTAAAAAACTATCAGGCATACCTACCATCCGGCCGTTTGAAGCCATGGCTTGTGGTATACCACTTATTTGTTCACCCTGGGATGATTCCGAGAAGCTTTTTAATCCCGGAGAGGATTATTTAACAGCAAATAATGGACAGGAAATGAAGGAGCATTTAGAACAGCTTTTAAATAATGAGGAACTTTCCGAAAAATTGGCTAAACACGGGCGTCAAACTATTTTGCAAAGGCATACCTGTTCACACCGCGTCAATGAACTCGAAACCATATTGGCAGAGCTCTAAACGATGAAAGCAAAGAATAAAAAGTTAAACATTGTTTTTTTTGGCTCAAGTATAGTCTCGGCTTATTGGAATGGCGCCGCCACTTATTACCGAGGTATTGTCAAAGCGCTCTATAAAATGGGACATAACGTCACCTTTAATGAGCCAGACATCTATGAGCGGCAGCAGCACAGGGATATTGCCGATCCTGACTATTGCCGCGTCAAAGTATATCAAAGTCAGGAAAAAGAGATTATGCAACTGATTGAGGAAGCCTCAACAGCCGATGTAATCATAAAAGCAAGTGGTGTAGGGCAACATGATGCATTGTTAGAGCAGGAAGTCGTGAGGCTTAAGCAAAAAAATAATCTTGTTATTTTCTGGGATGTTGATGCCCCAGCTACTCTCGACAGAATAAACAATAATCCTGAAGATCCTTTTAATCAATTAATCCCTCTGTATGATTTTATTTTAACTTATGGTGGGGGACAGCCGGTTATTGATGCTTATGAAAATAAAGGCGCTAAACAATGCATCCCCATTTATAATGCTCTTGATATAGATACCCATTTTCCAGTTGCCTCTTATGAGGACTTTAATGCAAGCCTGGGCTTTTTGGGCAATCGTTTGCCTGATAGAGAAGCCAGAGTCGATGACTTCTTTCTTGTGCCGGCAAGCCGTTTGCCGGAGAAAAGATTTCTTCTTGGAGGGAGTGGATGGGAAAATAAATCAATGCCTCACAATGTGAATTATGTGGGACATGTTTATACAAAAGATCATAATGCCTTTAACTGCACTCCTCTGGCAGTATTAAACATTAGTAGAGAGAGTATGGCAAAATATGGATATTCGCCTGCTACACGAGTATTTGAGGCAGCAGGCGCTGCGGCCTGTATAATTACTGATTACTGGGAAGGGATAGAAGTTTTCTTTGAGCCTGATAAAGAAATACTGGTTGCCCGTAATGGTGAGGAAGTCGCCGAAATTTTACAAAAACTCACAGAAGAAAATGCACGCCAGATAGGGCATGCGGCCTATAAAAAAGTTTTAGAAAATCATACTTATGAGAATAGGGCACACCTGTTACAGTCTGTCTTTAATGATTCATTATCGTCCGTGCAATAGTAGGTTTAAAGGAAGGAACAGCTATGAAATTTGTGGTAATAGGATTATCAATTAGTTCCTCATGGGGCAATGGTCACGCTACTACTTACAGAGCATTACTGAAAGAAGTGGCGAAAATGGGACATGAAGTCTTGTTTCTTGAAAGAGATGTTCCTTATTATGCAGCGAATAGAGATCTCCCTTATCCTGATTTTTGTTTATTAAATTTGTACAACTCCAATGAAGAACTTTTTAGGAGATTTGAAAAAGAAGTGGCTGATGCAGATGTTGTCATTGTAGGTTCTTATGTACAACAAGGAGTGGAAGTCGGTAAATGGATTGTTGCGACCGCCCAAGGGGTTAAGGCATTTTATGATATTGATACCCCTGTAACCATGGCAAAACTGCAAAGGGAAGACTTCGAATACCTCATCCCTGAGCTTGTCAGCCAATATGACCTTTACCTGTCGTTCTCCGGAGGATCTGTATTACAACATATTGAAAAACATTATGGTTCGCCTGCCGCACGGGCTTTATATTGTTCTGTCGACCCTGAAAGCTACTTTCCCGAGCTTTGCTCTAAAAAGTGGGACATGGGTTATCTTGGTACTTATAGTACAGACCGACAGCCTGCTGTTGACCTTCTTCTTTGTAAAACTGCACTTGCTTGTCCTCAGAAAAATTTTATTGTGGCTGGGCCGCAGTATCCTGCAGACATTATTTGGCCTGAAAATGTAGAGCGCATAGAGCATTTGTCGCCTGTACATCATCGAAATTTTTATAACAGCCAACGATTTACTCTCAATGTGACCCGTGCTGATATGATAAAATTTGGCTATTCTCCCAGCGTAAGATTATTTGAAGCAGCTGCTTGTGGTGTCCCTGTTATTTCTGATTACTGGGAGGGTCTTACCAGTTTTTTTGCCGATGGAACGGAAATACTTGTCGCCAAATCGACAAAAGATGTGTTAAATATTCTAGAAACCTTCACTGAAGAAGAATGTAGGCAGGTTGGCGAAAACGCAAGACAAAAAGTATTAAAAAAACATACAGCTAAAACTCGTGCTTATGAGTTGGTAGGTTATGTTGCAGAAGTCATGGAATGCCCCAGGAATGTTAGAAAGGAAGTTAGCGTATGACAGTAGAGCAGGAAATAAAAAAACTGGAACCCTGGTTCCACAATATCCATTTGCCGGACGGCAGACAAACTGCACCCGATCATCCTTTAGGAGATTTTCCTTCATTTAAATGGCAAAAAATTCAAAATGCCATTCCTATGGATCTGACGGGGTGGCGCGTATTGGATATAGGCTGTAATGCAGGCTTTTACTCAGTGGAGCTCGCAAAAAGAGGTGCGGAGGTACTCGCTATAGATTTGGATGAACATTATTTACGGCAGGCTCAGTGGGTAGCTTCTCAGTTCGAAGTCGAAAGCAGGATCACCTTCAAATGCATGCAGGTTTACGACTTAGCTCATAAGGATTACCAATTTGACCTTGTTTGGTTTATGGGTGTATTTTACCATTTGCGGTATCCGCTTTTGGCATTAGATATAATCACTAAAAAAGTGAAAGGAATGATGGTTTTTCAGACCCTTTCCATTCCTGGTACAGATGAAATGACAGTTCCTGTTGATATAGCCCTTAATGAACGCGAAATATTAAAGGATCCTGCTTTTCCATCAATGGCTTTTATTGAAAATCGCTTGGCAGGAGATCCAACAAACTGGTGGGTACCTAATCACCAGTGTGTCCTGTCAATGCTAAAAAATTGTGGTTTTGCGGTCACAGGAATGCCTGAAAAAGAAACCTACATTGCTGTGAAAAACAATGATCTTCAGGCAGATTTTGATACATGGAACCACTCTGAATATTTGTCTGCCATAGGTAAAGAATGGAAGAATACAGTCAATAACAAAACAAAAAATTAATGTTTTTTAAAGACAGGAAATTTTAGTTTTATGTAGTGAGTTTTATTTATTAACTCTAATTACTAACGGCAGGAGCCATGAAAAAAATATTAATTACAGGAGCAGCAGGTTTTTTAGGGTCACATCTATGCGATCGCTTTATAAAAGAAGACTATAATGTAATTGCAATGGATAATCTTATAACCGGTACTCTTAAAAATCTGGAGCACCTTTTCCCTTTAAAAAATTTCGTTTTCTATCATCATGATGTCACAAAATTTGTCAATATACCTGATCAGTTGGATTATATTCTACACTTTGCTTCACCAGCCAGCCCCATAGATTATTTAAAAATTCCCATACAAACACTAAAAGTAGGCTCTTTAGGGACTCATAATCTTTTAGGGCTCGCCCGGGTTAAAAAAGCCAGAATACTTATTGCTTCCACGTCTGAAGTGTATGGTGATCCTTTAGTGCATCCGCAAAACGAAGACTACTATGGAAATGTGAATACGATAGGTCCCAGAGGGGTCTATGATGAAGCTAAACGCTTTCAGGAAGCCATTACAATGGCCTATCATAGTTTTCATGGTGTTGAAACTCGTATTGTTAGAATATTTAATACTTACGGCCCCAGAATGAGATTGAATGATGGAAGAGTCATTCCAACCTTTATGGGTCAGGCACTACGCGGAGAGGATCTCACTGTTTTTGGCGACGGGATGCAGACACGGTCATTTTGCTATGTGGATGATCTGATTGAAGGCATATACCGGCTGCTGCATTCGGACTATCCTTATCCAGTCAATTTAGGCAATCCAGATGAAATAACCATTAAGGATTTTGCGGAAGAAATCATTAAACTCACCGGAGCCAAACAAAAAATTATTTATAAACCGCTTCCAGCGAATGATCCACTACAGCGTAGGCCAGATATAAGTAGAGCTCAAGCATTATTGGGTTGGGAGCCTAAGGTAGGCCGCCATAAGGGTATGGAAATAACGTTTAATTATTTTAAATCCCTTAATCAAAAGGAGTTTTTTGCTGAAGAACACAAAGATTTTGAAGAATATATACACTAACAGCCTTAGCGAATAACAAGTAAAGACTGTCTTGAGGTGTAAATAACAGGTATAACGAACTCATTGAAAGGATGCAGGCATGAATGTTTCAGTATACGGTGCAGGATATGTAGGATTAGTCAGTGCAGCTTGTCTTGCATCGCTTGGTCATAAGGTTGTCTGTGCTGATATCGACGCTAAAAAGATTGGGCTGTTACAACAAGGCAGTTGTCCTTTACATGAAAAAAATCTTAAGGAACTGCTTGAAAACTCCTGCAAAACCAAGCAATTGCAATTTACTCAAGATTTATCGTTTGCAGTTTCACAAAGTGAGCTCCATATTATTGCTACCGGCACTCCTTCCCTGCCAGATGGTGCAGCAGACTTATCACAGGTATTTTCGGTTGCCGAAAAAATTGCCCAGGAAATAAAACAGGATACTATTCTTCTTATCAAATCCACTGTTCCGGTGGGTACATGTGATGAGGTCAGTACTTTTACCAAGCAGATTTTGTCAGTGCGCCGTAAGAACTATAAAATTGATGTAGTTTCAAATCCTGAGTTTTTGCGTGAAGGCAATGCGGTTTCTGATTTTTTAGAGGCTGAGCGAATCGTTGCCGGTGGCGATGAAACCGCTCTAGGAGAGGTTCAACGCCTCTATCAACCACTGTTGGATAAGGGTATTCCTTTCCTTTGTATGAGTCGTACTTCAGCAGAGTTAACCAAATATGCAGCCAATACGCTGCTTGCCTGCAAAATCAGTTTTATCAATCAAATCAGTCGAATTGCAGAAGCAGCTGGCGCAGATATTGATGATATACGTCTGGGTATTGGTTATGACAAGAGAATAGGTTCTGAATTTCTTTTACCAGGGATAGGCTATGGTGGCTCTTGTTTTCCCAAAGATGTTCGCGCTCTGAGGGCTACTGCAAAAGCATTTCAGCTTGATGCAGGGTTGATTGAAGCTATAGAAGCGATTAATAACAGGCAAAAAAATTGGGCCTATGAAACGCTGGAAGGCCACTTTAAAGGACAACTTGAAGGGCGCACTATCGGTATTTGGGGGCTTGCATTCAAACCAGATACTGATGATTTAAGAGAAGCAAGTAGTCTTAATCTCATTCACTCCCTACTCAAAGCCAATGTGCGAGTGAAGTTATATGATCCTCAAGCAATGCTGCATGCACAAAAAATGTTAAAGGGGCATGAGGCTATTCAATGGTGCGAATCAGCAAGTTTTGCGGCTACCGAGGTGGATGCGCTGGTCATTGTAACGGAATGGTCTGAGTTTAAAAACTATTCTTTGCAAAAGCTTGCAGCCCAATTAAAAAAAGCCCCACTTATTGATGGACGTAATTGCTTTAGTTTGGCAGTAATAAAAAATTCAAGCCTTGCCTGCTACTATTCAGTTGGAAGACCTACAGTAGTCAATCCTACTTATGTCGATACTCAAACTTTTCAGAAGGAGCCAGACTATTCTCTTTAAATTTCTTTCTTCCCTGTTGAACTCCTACAGGAGGGGTGGCGCGTGCTGAACTGGTTACAAGGAAACCCACTTCAGGACACACTGGGTATTTGTCAGTGGTTCCACTATGAGGATTATGCTTCTGTTGAAAGGGCGCGTGAGTTCCTGCTCGATTTAGGGATACGACATTTGCGAACAGGAATTTCCTGGGCTGATTTTCATCGTCCGCGTGGTGCGGACTGGTACAATTATCAGATGGAAGCTTTAAAGGATTTTGAGGTTTTACTCTCAGTATGGCATACACCACCTTCGCGCGCTGAAGGTGAAGGCTGCAATAGTCCACCTCGACGTCTCGACGATTATGCAGATTTTATTGAGCAAGTGATTTGTGAGTATGGGCATACTTTTGCTACCCTGGAACTTTGGAACGAACCCAATAACCGCTACAAGTGGGATTTTACCCACTATGATCCGCACTGGGAGAAATTCGGAACAATGGTTGGAGCTGCTGCCAAGCGTGCGCATGGCCTTGGTCGTCGCACTGTCCTAGGCGGGATCATGCCTGTTGACTCCTCTTGGCTGCGTCTGATGGAAAGCTACCGTGCGCTCGAGCACATAGACATTATCGCTATCCACGGATTTCCCGAAATGTGGTGGGACAGTGGACCGATTAATTGGGAGCAACGTCACATGTGGCGTGGTTGGACCGAAAAAATCGACAGTATACGTCCAATTGCAGGCGAGCGGCCGGTATGGATTACCGAGACAGGTCTCGCGACTTGGCACCTCGCCTGGAGCATTCCTGGTCGCTATAACCTGCAGGTTACACAACTGGAGCAAGCGATTCAGGCTCCCGCTGAGCGTCTATATTGGTACTCCCTGATTGATCTGGATCCGCAACGTGAAGCTATTGAAGGCTTTCATGTGGATGAGAATGAGTACCACTTGGGGCTGGTAACTTTTGATGGACAGAAGAAGCCCGCTTACTGGCGATTCAAAGAGCTACTTCAGGCTTCTTCCACCATGGAACTCAGCAGCGAGGATTACAGGTGAAGACATTTACTGCCAAGGGTGTGACAGTTCCCTCACTGGGATTAGGTACTTGGCGGCTCAATGGCGCTGCCTGCGAGGAAGTCGTCGAGCATGCACTTGAGATTGGTTACCGACACATTGATACCGCGCAGGGTTATGAGAATGAGGCTGAGGTTGGGGCGGCTATTGCTCGCAGCGGTCTTCGTCGCGAGGAGGTGTGGTTGACAAGCAAGGTCTGGGTTGATGACGCTCCACTCATGGATCTGGTATCAGTGGCGCAGAAGAGCCTTGAGCGACTGCGTGTTGACCGTCTTGATCTGCTCCTCGCCCACTGGCCACCACCGCGATCTCCCATTGAGCGTGCAATCAATGCCTTAAGTGAGGTGCGCAATCGCGGCCTGACCTGTCACACTGGCCTTAGTAACTTTACACCTTCCCAAGTTGAGACGGCTCTAAGTATTGACCCCTTTCTGCTCTGTAACCAGGTGGAAATGCACCCCTATCTGCGCCAGGACCGGCTTCTGGCACAGGCCAAAACTCGAGACATTTTGCCCGTTGCCTACTGTCCGCTTGCGCAAGGCCGTGCAGCGCGAGATCCGGTGCTTTGTGCAATCGGGGCACGCCGTGGATGGACCGCGGCGCAGGTATGTTTGCGCTGGCTGCTTCAACGCGGCGTGGTAGTGATTCCCAAGGCAACTAACCGCGCCCACCTTCTCGCAAACGTTGCAGTTTTTGACCTCGAGCAACTCAGTGACGAGGAGATGTGCGAAATTGATGCGTTGCACTCCGAAGATCGCAGCATCAATCCAGAGTTCGCCCCCAACTGGGACAATTAAAGAAGCACGAAATTTTTCCTCAGTTCGTGCACCAGGACTAACTTTTCCATCTGAGGATGCGGGTGTTCGGGTAAAAGTAAAGAAGAAATAATTTATAAAGTTGAGCAGGTCGATGCTCTAAGGGACGTAAGACAAATTAAAGCCACTGAAAGGTTCGCCAAATGAAGGATAATCAGTATATAATGGTTGCGTTTTTTTTACATGTGTTGCGGGGATGTAAATGACTCAAGAAATATTGGCGGCAGCGGCCATTATTGCAGAAGAGCTTAAGGTTAAAGTTTCGCAAGTGGAAACAGCTATTCGTTTGCTGGATGATGGAGCAACAGTTCCATTTATCGCACGGTACCGTAAAGAAGCCACCGAAGGACTTGATGATACCCAATTGCGACTGTTAGCGGAGCGCTTGTTTTATATTCGTGAATTAAATGAGCGACGCGCTGTCGTTTTGGCATCAATTCGTGAACAGGAGAAATTAACGCCTGAACTTGAAAAGGCTATTCTTGCTGCGGACACCAAAACACGACTTGAGGATTTATATCTACCTTACAGGCCGAAACGCCGCACGAAAGCGCAATTGGCTAAAGAAGCTGGCCTGGAGCCTTTGGCTTTGACATTATGGCAAAATCCCGCTTTAACTCCGGAGGCAACAGCACAAGAATTTATTAATCCTGAAGCCGGTGTGATGGATGTAAAAGCTGCTCTTGAAGGGGCCAGTCAAATCCTTATGGAGAAGTTTGCTGAAGATGCTGAACTGATTAACGAATTACGTGAATACTTATGGCAGCATGCTGTATTAAAATCAGCGGTTATCAGCGATAAAAAGGCAGTAGGAAGTAAATTCTCCGATTATTTCCAGTATGAAGAATCAATTAAAAAAATCCCTTCGCACCGCGCCTTGGCTCTATTTCGTGGACGTCGTGAGTCTGTTTTGCAGTTAAGTCTAATGCTTCCCGATGCTGACTACGGCGAAAAACGTGTTGCGTCTTATTTTAATATTAGTAATCAACAACGCGCCGCTGATTCTTGGTTACTGGATACCGTGCGTATGACCTGGAAGGTAAAATTGTTTACCAAACTTGAATTGGAGCTTTTTACACGTTTACGCGAAATGGCGGATGAAGAAGCAATTCATGTTTTCGCCAAAAATCTGCGTGATTTATTACTGGCAGCACCTGCAGGTCATCGAGTGACTATCGGCCTTGATCCTGGCATTCGGACAGGTGTCAAGGTTGTTGTGGTGGATGCAACTGGAAAATTACTCGATTACACGACTATTTTTCCTCTCGCACCACACAATGAATGGCATCAAGCTCTTGCAGAGCTGGCTAAATTAGCAGCCAAATATAATGTGAGTTTAATTAGTATTGGTAATGGTACAGGCTCTCGTGAAACGGAGCGTTTGGTTGCTGACATGATAAAGATGTACCCCGATCTGAAATTAACCAAAATTGTGGTGAATGAAGCAGGCGCCTCTGTTTATTCGGCCTCTGAATTGGCAGCCAGTGAATTTCCTGATTTGGATGTCTCTTTGCGCGGCGCTGTTTCGATTGCCAGACGTTTACAAGATCCTTTGGCGGAGTTAGTTAAAATTGAGCCCAAATCAATTGGGGTCGGGCAGTATCAGCATGATGTTAACCAAACACGTCTGGCACGCTCTTTGGATGGTGTTGTGGAGGATTGTGTGAATGCGGTGGGAGTTGATGTAAATACCGCCTCCGTGGCCTTACTGACCCGTGTCTCCGGATTAAACGAAACCCTGGCTAAAAATCTGGTCCAGTACAGGGATGAACACGGTGCCTTTAAAAATCGCGAACAGCTGAAAAATGTTGCGAGGATGGGAGAGAAATCTTTTCAACAAGCCGCTGGATTTTTACGCATCATGAATGGGGAAAATCCTTTAGATGCTTCTTGTGTGCACCCAGAGGCCTACCCTTTGGTAGAGAAAATTTTAAACGATCAAGCGGTTGATATCCGTAAGGCAATTGGTAACCGTGATTTACTGCAAAGTGTGAATGCTGAACGTTATGTTGATGATGTGTACGGATTACCTACTATTCGAGATGTATTAAGAGAATTGGAAAAACCAGGTCGTGATCCTCGTCCAGAATTCAAAACAGCTAATTTTAAAGAAGGCATCGAGGATATTAGTCATTTGGAAGAAGGGATGATTCTGGAAGGCGTTGTTTCTAATGTGACTAATTTTGGTGCATTTGTAGACGTTGGAGTTCATCAAGATGGCTTAGTGCATATCTCTGCTATGACAGACCGTTTTATTAGCGATCCACATGCCATTGTAAAAGCAGGTGATATTGTTACTGTAAAGGTAATTGAAGTGGATAAGGAGCGTCGCCGCATTGGTTTAAGCATGAAATTGCAAGAGGAAAAAGCGCCGGTAGTTCAGAAAAAAATGGCCAAACCTCAACAAGCTTTGGCGAAAAGATCATCTCCTATGAAAAAAACGACCAAGCATGAGGTTAAGAAAAAACAGGAAACAGCCAAGAAGACAATTTTTAATACGGCAATGGCAGATGCTTTGGCGAAATTAAAGCGTGGCTCCTAAACTATGACTATACCCCGTGGGGAATTAACCATTCAGACTCTAGCCATGCCAGCAGATACGAATGCCAATGGTGATATTTTTGGTGGCTGGCTGGTATCGCAAATGGATTTGGCAGCAGGTGTTCTTGCTAAAAAGATAGCCCATGGCAGAGTCGCGACAGTAGCTATTCACAGTATGACTTTTCTAAAGCCAGTGCATGTTGGTGATGTTGTAAGTTGTCATGTGGAATTAATTAAACGAGGTACAACGTCCATGACCATTGACGTGGAGGTTTGGGCGGAACCAGCTACTACGGGTGGCCGGTACAAAGTTACAGAAGGAACGTTTATTTTTGTGGCAATTAATGAGGAAGGTAAACCGCGAAAGGTACCTGACTGAGCATGACGGCTGAATTTGAAAACTTAAAAAAGTGGATAGCAAATATGGCGGCATTGATTATGCAAAATGCAGAGCCAGATCCACAGCATTTTTCATCCTTCCTCCAGCAACCCAATTTAGCACTGCATCTTATTCAACTGATAGATGATATAGAAGACGATGAGGAATCTGGGCAAGCCTATTATTCGGCTTGTGTTTTTGCTTTGGATATTTGTGTTGCACAGTTACACACAGCTCAAGAGAATGGAAATAAACTTGCCGCCAAGACCTTAAATCAATTAATGCTCCTCATTGCTGAAGCCATTAATCAAAGCCATCACAATTTAGGTTTCTGGCTTCCCGTACTGAATGCTTTTTATGAAGTCCATGTGGATTTGCTTCCTGAGTTAAAGCAGGCTTATCTGAATTTGGCTGGCCAAATAGAAGAGTTAACACCAGAGGAAGAAATTGATCATTTAAATGCTATTCGCGAAATGATTGAAGAGCTGTCAGATCTTTCTGTCTTTGATATTGCAGAAAATTTTTTTGCACAAAGCTATGCCATGCCACCTGATTTCTTTGTTGATTTACTGTTTGATTTATACAGCATCGAAGAAGGGCATGATATTGCCTTGCTAAGCTTATTACATCCCAAAAAAGAAGTTCGGGATGTAGCGATATCTACATTTAATCAAATCATGAAGACTGTCACCCTAAGCTCTGTCTCTCTTTCGCGTTTGCAAGCGATTAAAAACTGGTATCCCGCCTCTTATCATGGACAATTTGATTATTGGATTAAAATGCAACGCAAGAACGGTGTCGTATTTCATACAGAACCCCCTTGTCCTGTTATTCATATTAAAGCCAGTGAAGTAGATGGCAGTGGAGCTCAAGGTATTTTTATTCATGTTAAAAAACAGGGAAAAGATTATTTGTGTGGCTTGTTATTCAAATATGATTACGGTATTAAAGATGCCTGGATCACACCAGCAATCCAGGCCGATGATATCCCTAAATATTACCATGAAGCTTTTGATGAGAGTGTGACTCTACGAGAGATTGACTCTTCTTATTTATTAATGATGACTAGTCATTTTTTAGCATTAATGGTACAACGTGAAGAAATGCCTGATTTACATTTGCTGGAAATTCAGGAGCTTCTTGGGTTACATTTTCTTCCCCACCTCATCGATGTTTCCTCTTTAATTGAGCAATTATGCGTACAGATAACGCCGTTTACACCTGAAGCGTTACAATTATCACTAAAGCGTTCTAAATCCTGGCCAAAGAGCAAACGTTTTACAGAGTCCTGGTACATTGAAAATTCTCATATTGATAAATTAGTAAATCGCTGCTGTACAATTATCGAAGGTGTTAAGGTGTGTACTATGGAAGAAGCAATGGATGCAGTGTTCGCCCAGGAATTAGAACCTCAGCGAGAAAGGTGGTTATTTCATTTTTTATGGATAGCGTTGTGGGTAAAATCTAAGGCGCGGAAAAATGAAAAAATATGGCAGGATAGTTTATTCATCGCTTATGCCATCCATTCCGGGATTCCTTTAAAAGACCTTCCAATCATGAATGAAATCTGCCTGCAAACAGTCATCAATAGCATAGAAACCATGAATGAACGTCGGACTTACTTAAATCAAGAATAAATCTGTGGATAAAGTTGTTCTTAAAAATAAATTTTGCCGAAAAAGAAGACATATACCAAAATAACAGTATGATTATTAATGATATTACTTAAGAATCTCTCTATTTTTAGAATCCACAATTTCTGTGGATAAAATTGTGGGTTTCAATATTAATTCCTGAAAAAACTGAACCTTAGATGGTTGTGCTTTTTTAAACCAATTAAATCCCAAATAGGCATGAGGTAATACGTCTTAAGTGTTAGAACGCGCTGCTGTAGCCTTAAATGATGCACTGTGTAATCAAGGCTACAGTTGATTTACTAATAAATACATCGTGATTTGTTAAGCACGCTTAATCGTAAAGTTTAGGTGTGATGTTGAATCATCTGGTATAGGTTCTGGTTTTTTGATGGGTTCTATATCAGGTAATGATTCGGGTTCTGTTTCGGGTAATTCAACAGGTTCTGATTCAGGAAGATTAGCTGGACCGGGCTCATTTGGTTCTGGTAAAGGTGGTTCTTCTAAGGGTTTCTCTTGATTACTGTCTTCCATTGTTTGATGTAACATACCCACCAATTGAAAGAGGACGTGTTTAATTCCTACTAATTCCTCAGCAATTCGTCTTAATTCAAAACTTGCTTGTACAGTTTCTTTTGAGACTTCCATATCTAGCTCCACGTACCTTAATTGATACAGTTAATACTCTTGATAGTTGGAAAGTCGTTTTACCTCCCTTTAAAAATGATTTACTTTCCATGGATAACTGTTTGATTAAAAAATTGACCTCTCATTTTAAAACTTATCATATTAGCTATTATTGTCAATAATTAAGACATGCAGTTTCTTTTAAAATCAATAAATCAGTAGGATTTAACTAGAGCAGCAGTGAAAAATAAACTTAGTTATTTTCCAATAAAAGAGATACGACCGGTCGGCTCCAAATAAGCGCTGGAAACCATTTTAATGTCATCTACATTTAATTGCACACGCATTTCTGCAAGAATATCATTCTGAGTTAAATGGTATTTTTGCAATTGAGGCCATAAAAGTTGTCCATCTTTCACAATTAAACGAGCGTGCCCTTTAATGAATGACTCAAGATAGGGAAAACGGTAGGTGATCATAGCAATAGCACGGTGAAAAATTACCAAGCTTATTACTGCAATCAACGTTGACATTAAACTGGCTGGACCATTGATCCCGCGGCTGATTAAACCACCAAAAATCACCAATAAAAGGTAATCGGAGGCAGTGTTTAAATTATAACGGCGGTTGCCATAGCGAATCAAAAAAATGCTAACACTAAAAAGCAACAATGAACGAATGACCACATAAAGAAGAGCCTGATTTGTATTAATATCAAACAAAAAATTCATTTTAGAGTTTCCTCAATCAATTCATCACGTAGTGTAAATTATCTTTGTAAAAGACAAAATATAAAGAGTAGGTTCCGACAAGGAAGGCGCTTCTTTATAAGGGTTTTTTGCAGGATAAGTAGTTGTCGTCTATGCTTAAAAATAGGTCATTTGATTAAAGGATTAATTGAGTGAGCAGGGGTAAGATTGCTTAAGTGATCAGCTGTATTGTCAGTGACCTAGTCAACATTTAAAGCTTGTATGGCCCCTACCAACTCTTCAATTATTCTGATGTTGCAGTACCTCTGAAAGTAGATGTCACTTAAGCAGTTAGAATTGCCGTAACTACAATTCTAAGAGATGACAAATGGGTATTAAATAGAAGATTAATAGGATGAGGGAGGTTGTGTTATGGACAAATTAATCCACTTGAAAATTGCATCAGCATTATTGTCCGGTGGTTTGGCTTTTGCTGCGTTTGCAAATGTTAATAATACCACAGTGGCACCAAGCACTGATCCTGCTACAGCTGTTCAATCACCTCAGTCTAATCAGACAGAAGGGATGAAGTCCAACAACACGCAAAGCACTACCATGCATTTAAGTGATGATGCATTATTGTCTGCTGTTGAATCCTCACTGGGTGCTTATAAAGATAAGGTAAGCATAAAGGTGACCAATGGGATTGTTTACCTATCCGGGCAATTACCTTCTGATACGGATTACGAAAATGTTGTTACCTTAGTGGAATCAACCCGAGGGATTGGCAATGTTAATGTGGATAATCTGACTGTTAAAGATAGTAAAGCACCTTTACAGGATAGCTGGATAACTGCCAAAGTCAAAGCTGCTTTGATTCAAGCAGATATTATGGGTAAAGACTTGCCTTCCTGGACAGTGGGTGTTGAAACTAAAAACGGACAGGTTTTCTTGTCAGGACAAGTTGCTTCAGCACAAGAAAAGCAGGCGATTTTAAATGTAGTTAAATCGGTCAAAGGTGTGAGTAAAGTGGATGATCAAATGCAAATTTCCGCTAATGCCGTAGACAATAACAACAATACGATGAATGATAATGCTACAACGAATGATGCAGCTCAAACAACTGGCTATTAATGGAATAAATTAAAGGAGGCAGAACAATGGCACATCAAATTGTAAATGCCGATGATGTCATCGGTGTAAAAGTTAAAAATTTACAGGGTGAAGATCTGGGTAAGATCGAAGCATTGATGCTGGATAAAATCGAAGGCTGTGTATCTTATGTAGTCTTGTCTTTTGGAGGTTTTCTGGGGATGGGCGATAAATTATTTGCCATGCCCTGGAGTATATTTTCCTATGACGAGAAACAAGACTGTTTCGTTATTGCTGTTGATAAAGAAACCTTAAAAAACTCTCCAGGCTTCGATAAAGATCATTGGC
Source organism: Legionella clemsonensis (assembly GCF_002240035.1). Taxonomy (NCBI): domain Bacteria; kingdom Pseudomonadati; phylum Pseudomonadota; class Gammaproteobacteria; order Legionellales; family Legionellaceae; genus Legionella; species Legionella clemsonensis. The sequence continues at coordinate 238,217 of NZ_CP016397.1, forward strand.
CTGATATGTCAAATCCGACTTGGGGCGCTTCAATTCATAAATATTATGGTGCTCTTCCCAATCGGGCAAGACATTAAGCGCGAATGTATTTAGCGTCTAATAAGAGCTAGCAGGGAATCAACAACTCCCTGCTGAGGGGGAGTTATGGCAAATGGAAAACAACAACCACCGCAGCACCAAAATCAGCAGCCCGGTATTGAAGCACGCATGCACCCCAAGCCACAATATGTATCTCCTCACTATCAAGGCAGTAATAAATTAGCTGGCAAGGTAGCCCTGATTACAGGTGGAGATAGTGGCATTGGGCGTGCTGTGGCTTGCGCCTTCGCCATGGAAGGGGCTGATGTGATTATTCACTATCTTAATGAACACGAAGATGCCGAAGAAACCAAACAATTTGTTGAAGGAACAGGAAGTCGCTGCTGGCTTTTATCAGCAAACTTGCAAACTTATGAGGCCTGTGAAGCATTAGTGAATAAGGCTTTAAATCTTGCACCACAGATAGATATTCTGGTGAATAACATTGCAGAACAGCATCCTAAAGATGCGATTGAGGAGATTAGTTGTAAACAACTTGAAGAAACGTTTAAAACAAATTTTTTTTCTTATTTCTACATGATCAAATCACTGCTCCCTCATTTAAAAAGAGGGAGTGTTATTATTAATACTACTTCAGTCACGGCCTATAAAGGGAGTGACCATCTTATCGATTATTCAGCGACAAAAGGAGCAATTATTGCCTTAACCCGATCGCTTTCGCAGAATTTAATTGCTAGAGGAATTCGCGTAAATGCAGTGGCTCCAGGACCGGTATGGACTCCCTTGATTCCTGCGAGTTTTACTGCTGAAGAGGTGGCTGAGTTTGGCTCGCAAGCACCGATGAATCGGGCTGGGCAGCCTTCAGAAATCGCGCCAGCTTTCGTTTTTTTAGCATCTGCTGACTCATCCTATATGACAGGGCAAGTATTGCATCCGAATGGAGGAATCATTGTAAATAGCTAATGAGAAAAGGAGGAAAGAGAAGATGAATAAGGAGTTGTTAACGCAAAAAGGAAAAATACCCACTGAAATGGATAAGAAAATAGAGGCGACAAAAGCCAAACGCAAAGCAAAAGAGAAAAGATTAGATAAAACTGTAGAAGATACTTTTCCAGCCAGTGATGCCACCGCAAAATATTAATTGTTAAAACAAAAGCGCATTAACTGGCCTAGTGTTTTAACATGCATTTTCTGCATTATCTTTGCCCTGTGTGCTTCGACAGTGGAAATGGCAATGGAAAGTTCATAAGCTATTTCCTTATTTAGTTTGCCTTCTAAAATTAAATCCAGTACTTGCCTTTCACGTTTGGTTAGCTCATTAAATCGTTCAGAAAAATTGGTGCGCTTAGCATCCTGTACCTTATTTAAACATTTTTGGACGGTTTCCAGAAGAGCTTGTGCATTAAACGGTTTTTGTACAAAATCCACTGCGCCTGCTTTCATCGCTCTAACTGCCATAGGAATATCACCATAAGCAGTCATAACAATCGTTGCAAGAGAACTTTTTTGCGTATTAAGATGTTCAATTAATTCTAATCCACTCATGAAAGGCATGCGTACATCGACAATTAGACAACCGCGTTCATTGACATCATGATGGGCAAGATAACTTTTAGTGCAACCGTAAGTTTTTACTGGCAAAGAAATTGACTCGCACAGCCAGCGAAGGGAATCGGTGATGGTTTTATCGTCGTCAATAATAATTACCTTGGGATGATTTTGATTCATAATGACATTAGTAAAACATCGCTAAAAACTACTAACTTCAGAATAACCTAAAACGATTACTTAGGGAATGATTTCATTGTTTACTCCAGTAAGAGTTTAATAGCGCATCGTATTACCGTATAAAAGATTCATAAGTTTTAATTGAAGAATAAAGATATACTGAGCCTTCTAGGGATCAATTAAAGTTTGCAATGGTCAGAAGGCCATTGAAAAATTTTTATATTAATTAAGTGAAAAAGGTGATACACAAGCAAGATGAATTACCTGAAAGAAAGTCACTGTAAGTGCATAACAATAGTTACTATTATGCATTTATTAACGTTTAGTAATCCAATTTTTAATTAAACTGAGTCTCGATTAATCGAATTGCAGAGGGATGTTATGTTAGCAGCTAATTGGGATTTGCTATTAGAGAATGAACTTATTCATTTAAGAAAAAAAGTAAAAGCTCAGGAAATTATAATTGATAAACAAGCTCGTGAGCTGGGGCGCCTTGTCTCCGAATTACTTGAAACAAAAAATCAATGTACGGAGCTCTATAAATTTAATTCAGCTTGCTATTTCACGCTTAACAGAGACTTTATTATAAAAGATGCCAATTATCAGGCTGCGGCACTATTCAAATGCAGCATAAACAGTCTAGTGCATGATTCTTTTCTAAATTTTCTATCGCCGAAAGAGGCAAAAAAATTCACAGAAAATCTTGCTACTATTTTTGAAAAACCAATGAAGCGGGAATTTGATTTAGAGATGATGTTAGCAGGTAAACTGGAGCCGCTCCATATTGAGGCCAGTATCACTAGAAAACATCGTATTCATTTAGTAGTAACTCCGCAAACAGACATGAAGGAATCTCAGTTAAAAATTTTTGAATTGACCAGGTCCTATGAGTTATTAAATTACTTATTTCAAGAATGTGAAGATGCTATTGCTATTCTTGATAGTGAACTTCAGTTTAGATTAATAAATCATTCCTTTGTCAATATTGCCTCTACTATTTTTGCTGCCAAACCAAAGCCTGGTCTTAACCTTAACATGTTACTTGTTGATTTTCCCGAACTTAAAACTAAAATTTTATCCGCTTGTGAGCAAAGTCTTGAAGGGAAAAAGAATTCAATAGTTATTGAGAGCGAGAGCGATTGTTGGGAAGCTTATTATTACTATGAATTATTTATTGATGCTCTTCCTGCTAATAATGAAAGACGCGAGCTGGTAATTTGTATTCGCGATGAAAGCGCTGCTAAATTGCAAGCTGTTAAGGAGCGAAAACAGCAAGCAAAGATTGAACATAGGGCAAGAACTGCAGTTGCAGGGGAGTTGGTTTCTGTTATTGCTCATGAAATTAATCAGCCTTTGGCTGTCATCCAGGCTTATAGTTATAGCTGCCTTTTAAGGCTGGCAGACGTAAGTAAAGAACTTGTTTTTCCGCTGGAGCAAATTACCCTTCAGGCGTCGTATGCTGGAGAAATTATACAGCGGATGAAAGGTTTTATTTGTGAGGACTCCTTATATCTTGAAGAAACAGATATTAATCGCCTCATTCAAAAAGCTGTTTCTCTATTGTACTATGAGCCAACCATCAGTAAGCTTTCAATTCATTACAAATTAGCAGAGCATTTGCCGTTAATAATGGTTGATAGATTAAAGTTAATGCAGGTCTTTCTAAATTTAGGTCGTAATAGCATAGAAGCGTTTACTCCTGAACAAAAACAACCAGAAATCACCATTGAAACTGCTCTAGAGAATCATAATTTAATGATTCATTTTCGTGATAATGGACCAGGTATTCCTAAAAACATTCGCAGTAAAATTCTTAATTCGCATTTCACGACCAAGCCTCATGGAACTGGTTTAGGTTTAGCCATTTGCCGTAATATTATAAAAAACCATGGCGGTAAGTTAGTAGTACAATCATACTCTGGTGAAGGTGCATGGTTTACTTGTGTAATACCTATTAAGTACAGCTGAGAATTTAACTACGGAAAGTGCAAAGTTTGTCCGTTAATTTATTTGCTATAAAAAGCAATAACCCTAGGCAATAATAGGAATCTTATTCAAGGTTTTACTAATACCTCTAAAGGTTTTTCTTAATTTTTTTCACTTCAAAAAGTTTATAAAGTTTAAAGCTTGAATCGCAAAATGGATTTCTATTCACAAGAGAACAATGAAGAACATTATTGAACAATTCAAAGCATTACTTGCCGAGCCGAATTATCCTTGTATTGGGGCCAAGGCTGCTGCAAAAGGAGAATTGTTAAATTTTATCATGGCAGATGATCTGCGTTCTTCCAAGTGCGATTTAACTATTTTATACCACATCTATCAATTCATTCATGACTGGCGTATTAATTCTGAATCACTGCAAACCCTGGTGGTAATTTTTAACGCGCCAACGTTAATGACAGAAGTTATGTTTGAGCGATTGTTATGGACGCGCTTACTTCAGTTGCATTATTTGGATGCTAAAGTGAGTGGGTGCAATGCTTCGGTTGATACGGCTTACTTAACTACTAAATTTAATTTTTATTTTGGCGAGGAAGCTTTTTTTATCGTGGGCATGCATCCTGGAAGTTCGCGGCGTGCCCGATATTTTGCCAGACCAGTTCTCATTTTTAATCTGCAAAAGCAATTTGAAAAGTTACAACATGAGGATATTTATTCTCACTTATGCAAGCAAATCAGAGCGCGTGATTGTGCTTATTCTGGCTCCGTTAATCCTTTAATCGATGCTGCTGATTTCACCGATGCAAGAGGTGAACAAGCAGTTGAAACAGAATATTCTTGTCCTTTCGCAGAAAAACTTAAAGAGGCGATTGTCGAATAAACTTGCTAATTTGCAAACACTGAACTAATTTCAAAATCACAGATAAAAATAAGGTAAGGGAATACTTTAGAATGAAAATACTTAAAATGGAAGTTTTGAAAGGGCCTAACTATTGGTCAAACAATAGGAAAAAATTAATTGTTATGAAGTTAGACCTGGAAAACTATGAGGATTTTCCAACGAATTTACTTCCTGGTTTTACCGACCGTCTTAAAAAGCTTATTCCCAGTCTTTATAACCATTATTGCTCGCCCGGTGTAGAAGGTGGATTTTTCAGACGTTTGGAGCACGGCACTTGGTTAGGCCATGTAATAGAACATATTGCTTTGGAGTTGCAATGGCTCGCAGGAATGAAATGTGGTTTTGGCAGAACTTATAGCGCCCACGAAGAGGGTGTTTATAATGTTATTTTTGCTTATGAATTTGAAAAAGCAGGCTTGTATGCTGCCGAGGCAGCAGTAAAAATTGCCCAAACATTGGCTCAGGAAAAAGATTATTTTTCCCTGAAAAATGATTTAATGGCATTAAAAGAAATTGTTGCACAAGAACAATTAGGTCCTAGTACGCAGGCAATTTTGACTGAAGCCAAAAAAAGAAATATTCCCTATTTTCAATATGACAATGAGTCCTTAATTATTTTAGGGCACGGTCATCATCAAAAAAAAATCTGGGCAACAATCACCTCCCAGACGAGTTCGATTGGCGTAGATATAGCAGCTAATAAAGAGCTGACTAAACGAATACTGGCATCCAATTTTATTCCTGTTCCTCATGGTTATCCCTTAAGTAATAAAGAAGAATTACAAGAAGTTCTTGAAAAATTAAAATTTCCCGTGGTGATTAAGCCTTTTAATGCTAATCATGGAAGAGGGGTTACTGTTAATATCAATACCTATGAGAAAGCTATACTAGCTTTTAATCTTGCCAAAGAGATTTCAGATAAGGTCATTGTTGAACAGTATATTAAAGGGACAGATTACCGCTTCTTAGTGATTAATTACAAACTAGAGGCTGTCGCTGCAAGAACACCGGCAATGATTGTTGGTGATGGCGTCCATACGATTCAGCAGTTAATTGACAGGGTCAATAGTGACCCCTTGCGTGGTGAGGGTCACGAAAATTTTTTAACGAAAATAACACTTGATGAATCGACGCTGACTATTTTAGAAGAGAGAAAGCTGACCTTAGAGTCTGTCCTGGAAAATCAGCAAACTGTGTATTTAAAAGAAGCAGCCAATATAAGTTCTGGTGGTACAGCAACTGATGTGACGGATGAAATCCCTCTTAAAACCAAACATTTAATAGAGCGAGTTGCAAGGCTCTTTAAATTGGATATCTGCGGTATTGACGTGATTGCCAAAGATATACACCGTGAATTGAATGAGAGTAATGGCGCTATCATTGAGATAAATGCCTCCCCTGGTCTAAGGATGCATTTAGTCCCCACTCAGGGAAAACCGCGAAATGTGGCGGAACCTATTGTCAATATGTTATTCCCGCCAGGTACCCAATCTAGAATCCCTCTGGTAGCCGTTACTGGAACCAATGGAAAAACGACTGTAGTAAGGCTGATTGCTCATTTAGCCAAACAGGCGCATTTTCATGTAGGATATACCACTACAGAGGGTATTTATTTAGATAATGAACTCGTTTATGAAGGAGACTGCAGTGGTCCTGATAGCGCCCGTGTTGTCCTGCAAGATCCAAACGTCAATTTTGCGGTACTGGAGTGTGCTCGAGGAGGAGTGCTTCGTTCGGGATTAGGGTTTGACCAGAGTACAATCAGTATTATCACTAATATATCCAGCGATCATTTGGGATTGAATGATATTCACTCACTTGAAGAGTTGGCTCGAGTTAAAAGTGTTGTGGCCCGCAGCACCATTAAAGAAGGTTATGCCATCCTGAATGCAGACGACAAATTGGTTTATGAATTAAAGGATGAACTTTGTTGCCACATTGCCTTATTTAGTCGTTATAAAAGTCCCTTTATAGAACAGCATTGTGCAGCAGGTGGCTTGGCAGCCTTTATCGAAAAAGATTTTATTGTCATCAGCGAAGGCTCCAAACAATATGAGTTGGTTAAAGTGCCAGATTTACCGCTGACTCTAAAAGGTACAGCTACTTGTATGATTCAAAATTTGCTTCCAGCTGTCTTAACGGGCTACATTTGTAAATTTCCTTTGGAATTTATGCAAAAAGCATTGTCTAACTTCTATCTGACAGTAGAAAATATCCCTGGCAGGATGAATTTATTTGATTTTACTGATTACCAGGTGATGGTTGATTATGCTCATAATGAAGGTGCTTTTGTAGAGCTTAAAAAATATTTAAGTACAGTCTATTGTGACAAAAAGGTAGGAATTATTACTGCCCCTGGTGATAGACGTGATGAAGATATCATAAAACTAGGTTATCATTCCGCGTTTATGTTTGATGAAATTATTATTCGTCATGATGAAGATGGCCGCGGCCGCACAAAAAAGCAAATGACCGAACTGTTATTGAAGGGAATAAATCAATCAAAATTAAATCCGCCAGTGACTATAATTTCTGATGAAATTGAAGCAATTCAACACGCAATGCGTGAAGCTACCTTAAATTCATTTATTTATTTTTCGGTGGAAAATGTTTTTAAGGTAGTTAATTTTATGAAAAAAGAAGAATTGCATTTTAAGCGCATGCAGGAAGAAATACTGGTTTAGGTGGACTTTATTGGCTGCCTAATTAGTTAGCTTAACTTGTAGGGGCCAACTCTCATATGATACCAAAAGCTAAATTATTAATTATTGGAGGTGCTGAGGATAAGGTGGGTGAGCCCCCTGATATCATTGAGCAGAAAAAGGAATTTACGCGCTATGAGATCTTAAGTGAACTATTGCCTGACTCAGAAAATCAAAAGATAGAAATTATCACCACGGGTTCAGAATTCCCTAATGAGGTGAAACGGGTCTATAAAAAAGTTTTTCATGAAATCGGTTATAAAAATATTGGATTTTTGCATATAAAAGATAGGAAACAAGCACGAAATAAAGAAGTGCTCAGAAGGACAGAGGCAGCAGGCACTATTTTTTTTACGGGAGGAGATCAATTCCGATTGTCCACTATTTTAGGGGGCACTCCCTTTATTGATATTATTAAACAACGGTATCAGCACGACGAAAAATTTATTGTTGCAGGGACAAGTGCAGGTGCTATGGTCATGTCTTCGATTATGATTACCAGTGGTGGGCTAACAGAGGCATTGATTTACCGCAATTTAATGACTTCTTCAGGCTTGGGAATTTTACAGTCTTGCATTATTGATACCCATTTTATCAAACGAGGACGCTTTGGACGATTGGCTCATGCCATTATTATGAATCCTGAACAATTGGGAATTGGCTTGGGCGAAGATACCGCCTTAATCATTAAAAACGGCGCTAATGCGGAATGTCGCGGCTCCGGAATGGTCGTAATCATTGATGGTAAAAACATTACGCAAACCAATATTACCAATGTGGAAGAAGGAGAAGCCGTTTTTGTTGAAAACCTGAAAGTACATCTGCTGGTCAAGGGATGTCAATTTTCAATCAAAACTCGAAAACTTGCCAATCCGGCAATTCCTCGAATTGACAAGAAAGAATAAGGATTAACTATGAATACCATCGCTATCGCTGTGCACGGAGGGGCAGGAGAATATACGCCTTTTCTTAAAGCAAATCGCCAACAAACGGAGGAGGGTTTAGCTGAGGCGGTGCAGGCAGGTTATGCACTGTTGGAGAAAGGTGCAAGTGCTTTGGATGCCGTTGAAATGGCGGTTAAGTTACTAGAAAACAATACTTTATTTAATGCGGGGAAAGGATCTGCACTCAATTCTGCAGGAGAGGTTGAAATGGATGCTTCCATTATGGATGGCCAATATTTAAGAGCAGGGGCAGTTTCCATGGTTAGAGAAGTGCGTAATCCAGTGACATTGGCGCGACTTGTTATGGAGAAAACCCATCATGTTTATCTTTCAGGTTATGGTGCTTTGAAACTTGCCAACATGAAAAATTTACCGCTTGAACCGGCGTCTTATTTTGTGACTGAGCACCAGCTTGAGGAATTTAAACGGATGAATAAAAGTGAGTCTATTGAACAGGTTCTCGCTAAAAAAATGATGGGAACCGTTGGAGCAGTCGCTTTGGATAGACAGGGAAATATCGCTGCTGCTACTTCTACTGGCGGCCTGAGCAACTGTCTCCCAGGTCGTGTGGGCGATAGTTGTGTTATTGGGGCAGGATGTTATGCCAATAATGCCAGTTGTGCTGTATCTGGAACTGGGGAAGGCGAATTTCTGATAAGAGGGGTTGTGGGCAATACCATTGGACTGTTAACCGAATTGAATCACCTGTCTTTACAAGAAGCCTGTGATTATGTGATTCACAAACGCACCCAACATTTAAAGGGTGAAATGGGAGTGATTGCTCTAAACCCCAAGGGTGAAATCGCTATTTCTTTTAATACGCCCATTATGAAACGCGCCTGGAAAAACAGCAGAGAAACGCTTCAAGTAGGAATAGAATAATTTCGGCAGCGATTGTGAATGGCGGTTGCAGCGATTGCTGCTTGGCCGGTGGCGACGGAAAGTTGATGCAAACTGGACACAATATCTCCTGCTGCATATAATCCTGTAACTGAAGTTTCCTGATCTTTATTGACAATAAGTAATTCTTTCTTTTGTTTTGCCTTGACATCATCAGCAAGTTTGTTGTTTGTTTTACTGCCTAAAGCCGAATAGAGATAATCAAAATCAATTGTTTTATTATCAGCAAATTTACATCTTGTGCAATCAGCTAATAATTCTAAATCCAGAACAGGCTTACTAATTACAGTAATATTGGTATCGTGTAAAATGGCTCGTTCTTGTTTATTCCAACGGCATTGTCTACCTAAGGTAATTAAAGTGACATCAGAAGTATAATCACGTAAAAAGCTTGCTTCCCCCAAGCCTGATTTGCCATAGCCAATGACCGCTACTTTTTTGTCAATGACTTCATAGGCATCACAAACCGGGCAGTGACGAATGAGCCCTCTTTTAATAGCATGATTGAGATGAGGTAAAACAGGCTCAATATCTTGCACACCTGTCGCTAAAAGCACATTCCTTGTTTTTGTTGATTGATGTTCGCCAGTCACAACAAACGTGTCAGAATTGAGTTTTTTAAGACTCGTCACTGCCTCATTAATAATAGAAATGTTGTAAGCCTGTAATTGTTGTCTCAACCGTTCTAAGAGCGCATGACCGGAGATTCCTGCTGGGAAACCCGGGTAATTGTGAGAAATAGGGATTCGCATGGCGCGACTATCATTCGTATCATAGACAATAATATTTCGACGAAATCGGGCGAGATAAATTGCTGCTGTTAAACCGGCAGGTCCTCCGCCTACAATGATGCAATCCCATTTCTCCTTTTTTTTGCTCATAAAAAATCCTTTCCTTAACAAGAACAGAAGATTAGCGCGCGCCTCTTTCTAAATCATAGATGATTTTTTAAATCTACTGCCGATTTTTCGCAATATTGACATTGCTATACTATATTAACGAGTGTTTAAATTTTAGGCATTTTAGAGGGATGTTTCACTCAGACAGGGAGAGTAAAAATGGCCATTAATTTTTTAGATGTAATGAAGGACAAGGGCTGTCCGCTTGATAAGCAACATTTTACCTGGAAAGAACTTGCAAGCCAGCCTATCTCTAAATTAGATGATGATGCCTTTACGAGAGTACGAATTATTTTAATGAATGGTATTGAACTCGATGCTTTAAGAACCAAACATTTTCTCGCAAGATTTAATAAAGCGTTACAGTTACCTCTAGCCCGCATTCGCCGGGTTGAACAACATCAAGCGACGTTAATTAACTGGTTATTGTCAGCCGATCATTCTCCTTTGGAAACAACGATTGCTTATGAACAGGTAGCTATTGAAGTAACTGCCGCTGTTGCTCAAAATGAACCTGACCCCTATCAGGCACAAACTTATCGTTTTGGCTTGTTGGAGGATTTTGATCATTTATATCGTTATGCGGCAATGCTGGATCGACTTGAAGGTAAGGATGCAAACAATATTCTGCAGGGTTACACTGATATTGTTCCAGGTCGTCCGACCACGTTTCATCATCGTGCTCCAGAAGATGATTTGCGCAATTCCTATCAAAAAGATGAAGCCAAACTCATTACTAAAATTCATGCGGCGATGATTACTGGCGCAGAATACCAGACTCACGATTACTACATGAATATCGGCCCCACCTTTGCTGATCCAATCGCTCGACAGCTTTATGCCGAGATTGCGTCTGTCGAAGAGCAACATGTCACTCAATATGGCTCATTAATGGATCCTGAGGAAACGTTGATGGAAAAGTGGCTGATTCATGAAGCAACTGAAATTTACAATTATCTTAGTTGTGTTGAACAAGAGCCAAATCCACGTATTAAGGCCATTTGGGAGCGATTTTTAGATTATGAATTAGGTCATTTACATCTGGCATGTGAATGGTTTAAAGAGATGGAACAGCGGGATCCTGCGGAAATTCTCGAAGGTCATTTGCCCAAAATGATTGAATTTAAAAGTCAACGCGATTTTGTCCGGCAAGTTTTAACAAAAGAGGTGGATTTGCGCACAGATGGTGCTGATTATGTTCCAAAATCAAAAGAAAGCACTCGTTCAGTTCAATATCGTAAGGAAATGAATGCAGCGGGCATTCCGGCTGAAATAGTTTCAGCGGGCTATCAATGGCAGCCAGGAACTGAACTTAACCAACTTGGATAAGGAGATCATCATGGCAAATTTATCAAAACCTGGCAATGCAACTGGTGCTGAACAGGCGCCTGAAAATATTAAATTAATGTTGGAGGCATGTAAAAAGTTTCCGCCTGATGTACAAGGTGATGAGCATAAAATGGAAAAAGAACGTGTCACATTTATTACTAGAGCTGAGCCTATTGGGTCCATTCCATTGCCTATGTCTCTCAAAGGTATTGTTAAAACTTCATTTAATAAAATGTGGGGGAGTCATCCAGAGCTATTTTTAGATAAATTAGGGGAACGCTTAGCGTTTGAACGCTCAGGAGTGCGTCTTTATGAGGCAACGCTTGCCAAAGCCTTAGGTCTTGGTGAATCCAAAGCAATTCTGCAACAACTAGAGCATATTCGCAAGGAAGAGATACAACATATGGATATGCTGAAAAGGGCAATAAAAGACATTGGTGCTGATCCAACCGCTATGACACCTGGAGCCGACATCACGGGAGTGTTGGGTCAGGGTCTAATCCATGTCATCACTGACCCAAGAACCAATATGGCTCAAGCCCTCGATGCCTTATTAAGTGCTGAATTAATTGATAATGCCGCCTGGGAAATTCTAATTGCTTTGGCCAATGATAATGGCCAAGACAAGCTGGTTGAAAAATTTGAACAAGCAATGCTACAAGAAAAAAGGCATCTTTCCATTATCAAAAAGCTTTTACAGGACTGTCTTGAAATAAAGCTGGAGCCTGAAAAAAAGACTGAAAAAAAGGAGAATGCTTACCATGTATTGCCCGGAGAAGGTGGTGATTGGGAACTGAGAAGAGAAAATGCGACTCGTGCCACGAGACGCTTTTCAACGAAACAAAAGGCAATCGCTGCAGGGCGCAGGATGAGTAAAAATGCTGGTGTAGAATTATTTGTACATCAACAGGAAGAAGGGCATTAACAAAGAAGCTGATGCAAAATGCATCAGCTTTGCTTTTTTATTTATCGGGCTGTTTTTGACTATTTAGTCATAATTTTATCAAATTCTATACTTTAAATAAGTACACGTTTAGGAATGAGATAGTATGAAAGCGATATGGAAGGGTGATATTTCATTTGGTTTAGTTACAATTCCCGTGCAAATTATTCCCGTTGAAGAAAAAAAGGATTTGCATTTTCACTTGTTGGATGCTCGCGATAAATCACGTATTCGCTATAAACGAGTGAATAGCAACACGGAAAAAGAAGTGCCTTGGGAGCAAATAGTAAAAGGCTATGAGTTTGATAAAGGCAATTACATTATCGTTGATGAAAAAGCCTTTGAAGAGGCAAGTCCTGAAGTATATAAATCGATTGATATCGAGGAATTCATCGAATTGGATGAAATTGACAATTTATATTTTGATAAGCCGTATTACATTGTGCCGGACTCTAAAAATCAAAAAGCCTATGTACTCTTGAGGGAGGCATTAAAAAAAACCAGGAAAGTAGGGGTGGCAAAAGTAATGATTCGCACTAAAGAACACTTATGTCTGGTAATGCCTCATGAAAATGCATTGGTGCTCAATCTTATTCGATTTGAGCAAGAAATTCGTAAAGAAGATGACTTAAAAGTACCTACAGACTCGCTTAAAGCCTATAAAATTTCAGAAAAAGAAATGAAAATGGCAACCGAATTAATTAAGGACATGACAGCCACCTGGAAGCCTGAAAAATACCATGACGATTATCAGGAGGCCTTAACTCAATGGATTGAGAAAAAAACCAAAGAAATTGAAAAAGAAACAGGGAAAGAAACTAAAGCAAGGGTACGAAAACCAGATGATGTGGTTGATTTTATTACCTTGCTTAAAAAGAGCATGGGTAAAGACAAAAAAGACAAAAAACCCTTACCCAAAAAGAAGCTGAAAGATCAAAGAAAAAAGCCTAACAGACTGGTTATAAATAGCCTGGTGTTATTTATTAGAGCCAAAATACATACAATGCAGGTAATGCAGTGGTTAATACTACTAACTCTAGGGGTATTCCAAGCCATAAATAATCGAAAAATTTATAACCACCAGGCCCCATAATCAAGGTATTGTTCTGATGACTTATTGGCGTTAAGCAGGAGCAGGATGCACCTATACTTACTGCAATCAAAAAAGGGTCAACATTCATGTGAAGTAATTTAGCTAAATCGGCCCCAATAGGGGCCATTACTACCGCCGTGGCGGCATTATTCATCAAGTCAGAGACCGTCATAGTGATCAGTATCAACAATCCTAACACAAGAAGAACAGAATCATTCCCAGTCAGGCTTAATAAGAGATTTCCAATTATTTTTGCGGCCCCGGTTGTTTCTAATGCTTCACCCAAAGGGATTAATGCGCCTAACAGGACAATAATTGACCAGTCAATGTGTTGATAGACTTTACGCATAGGTAAAATATTAAATAGGACTAGCCCTACTACTACCAGGGCAAAAGCCACTTCAATAGTGAGTATTTGAAATGCTGTGAGTAGGATGCCAATAATAAACAAGGTTAATGGAATTAAAATACTGCGTCTAAAACCAACATTAATGGCTCTTTCTGCCAAGGGAACAAGTCCTAGATTAACCACATTTTCATGTAGATCCTCACTAGGACCCTGAATAAGTAAAACGTCACCAGCATTAAAATTAACATGATTCAAACGATTTTTTATGGCTCGTCCTGAGCGTGCTACGGCCAGTAAATTAAGCCCTAATCTGGAACGAATGCGAAGTTTTTGCCAAGAGCGGCCTTGAATTCTTGAACCTGGTGTGACTACCGCTTCAATAGTACTAATATCCTTGCCGAGCAATATGTCTGGTGAAATCACTTCACCTTGCGTTAATTCAAGTTTGCCGCTTTCAATTAAACGATATAAATCCTCATGCGAAGCTTCAATGATTAAAATATCATTGACTTGTAATTCTTCATCGTAGGGAACGACAAGCTTTTTCTTACGTCCTCGAATAAGGGCTAAAATAGAAAAATCCCCTTCAATGAAACTTTCCAATTGTTGACGTTCCATGCCGACTACAGGTGAGTTTTCAGGAATACGAATTTCACTGATGTAATCTTGAATTTGGTATAATTCACTACCGTCACTTGTTGCTTTTCGACGTGAAGGAATAAAGCGCCAGCCTAAAAAGATAATAAAGAGGAGACCTCCAAGGGTTACTGCTAATCCTGTTGGCGTAAAATCAAACATATTAAAAGGGACTTGGGTGATTCTCTCTTTATAAGCTGAAATGATTAAGTTGGGTGGCGTGCCAATTTTGGTGGTCATTCCCCCTAATATTGTTGCAAAGGATAAAGGCATTAAGATTTTTGAGGGTGACAATTTTGTATTGATTGCTCCTTGAATGGCAACCGGCATTATGAGCGACAAAGCACCAACGTTATTCATAAAAGCGGATAAAAATGCAGCAATACAGCAAATAAAACCAATAAGTAATGTCGGTGAGGTACAAAAAGGCTTTATATATTTTAATATTTCCTCGACCAAGCCAGCCTGGATGAGTACCGTAGAAATCACCATCACCGCTGCTACTGTAATGACAGCAGGATTACCAAAACCGGTAAATGCATGCTCCGCTGGCACAAGTCCCGTTAATACAAGCGAAAGGAGGCACATTAAAGCGACGACATCATAACGATAATGTCCCCATATAAACATCAATAACGTAAGACCCAAAATGAAAAATAATAGATAAGCATCTTGCATAGTTAATTAAGTCTCTTAATCATTAATACAGCAAAGCCTTCCCATAGCATGGATAGCGCACTTCAGGTCATTTAAACTTGGACTTCCTAATTTATAGAATAAACAATTAACTTAAAAGTCTAATTAAATTTTTTTATCTTGCTTTATCGTTTACTCCAGCATTCATCAAACATTACGGACACTGTTCATCATTGGGGGCTTTAATAACCCCAGTAGATATTCATGAAGAAAAATTCTTTATTTTTCTTGCTATAGTTAACAATAAAACAGGAGTTTTCCTATGTGTCGTTTTGTAGCTTATCTCGGGCACGAAGCATTGTTGGATGATATCTTGGTTAAACCTGTTAATTCGATTGTAATGCAGAGTTTGCATGCCCGTGAAACGATTGTCCCTACAAACGGTGATGGCTTTGGTTTAGGGTGGTATACACCCTCAATCAGTGCGGAACCTGCGCTATTCACCTCTATTTCGCCAGCCTGGAATGATAGAAATTTATTGCATCTTACTGCCAAAATAAAATCACCTTGCTTTTTTGCCCATGTCAGAGCGGCAGGTGCTGGAGGCGTTACCAACTACAATTGTCATCCTTTTATTCATGGTCGCTGGATGTTGATGCATAATGGGGACATTGCTGATTTCATTGTGGTTAAACGTCATCTACGCCATTTGCTTGATGATGACATTTATCATTGGATCCAAGGTGAAACGGATTCTGAACATTTATTCGCTTTATTCTTACAGTTGGCAAAAGGGAAGGATTTAAGCCAATTAGTGGTGGTTGCTGAGGTTTTGGAAGAAACTTTTGCACAAATTAACGAGTTAATCAA
This sequence comes from Legionella clemsonensis, assembly GCF_002240035.1. Lineage (NCBI taxonomy): Bacteria > Pseudomonadati > Pseudomonadota > Gammaproteobacteria > Legionellales > Legionellaceae > Legionella > Legionella clemsonensis. Next base: position 254,130 of record NZ_CP016397.1, read on the forward strand.
ATATTTTGGCGCAAGTGAGGCTTCTTATTTTAATGTGTGTCTAACGGACGGTGAGCGATTGGTAGCAAGTCGTTATACCACCCATAAAAAAGCCAAGCCCGAGTCATTGCATTATTTTAATGGCAGTTGTTTTACAACGTTGAATCATCCAGAAACTGCTCAACAGTCTGAGCACATTCACCAATGTTGTTTAATTGCTTCTGAAAGACTCACCAATTTTAATACAGACTGGCAAGATGTACCGGCTAATCACTTATTGTTAGTGGACAAAGCACACAATATTCAGCTGCGTTCCTTGTCGCGCTAATGTTGTTGAAGCATGAATTTGCTATACTTTGAGACAGGATGTATAAATTCGGTCTAAACAGAATGTAAGGAGCTACAAAATGGATATTAGACGTGGCGGAAATTCTCCACTGAAAGAGCATACAGAAAATCTGCTGAAAGGTGGTAAAAAAATTGCAAATGATCTATATGAAGAAACGCGTGAAACAGCAGCACAACTCGGTGATAATATTAAAGACTATTCAGGACTTGTGATGCATAAGGTTCGTGAGCGACCAATAGCGACATCACTTTTTATTGGTGGACTAAGTTTAATGGTTTTAGCTGCTTTTCTTCGCCGATAAGCAGTTAATTTATTTAAAATGGATAATGACCTCAAGAATAACTAAGGTTCATTTTGCATTTCATAAAATTCTTGCCATTCAAAATCAATATACTCCTCAAGAAGTTTTTTAATTTCAATTTCTGCTCCTTTTTTCGTGGGATGCTCAGTATGAAATTTTTGGGGGGAATTGCCATTCTTATTGTTGTTAGCACGAATAACATAGCCATCAGCTTTATATAAATGAGGGACTCTATCCGATAAGTCAACCTGATAATTTACTTTAAAACCTTTATAATCGTATTGATTCATGTCTCCTCCATCCTTGAACGTTAGATAATCCTGTCTTCTAGAGCGTCAAGATAAGCATGGTCTTTTTTAATTAATATAGCCTATTTGACAAACATGCAAGTAGAAATATTTGAAAAAATAAGGACAGTTTTCTATTCTTTTAAAGATTCATCCTAAACTTCAATGGATGGCATTTTTTATTGTTAAGGATAGAAAATGATAAAAATTACTCGTGATGAATTTTTAACCTTTGCATTAATACCTGAAATCGCCCATGCGAAAGAAGTCACCTGGTTCAAATCAAATAAAATGGCGGATAAACTTGGAATAATTATTCAAATTGATTCTAATAAAAAATATAATTATTTAATTTTTCATAAAGACAAAGCAGAAGATTATATCCTTTACCCCAGCGATGATGATTATTCATCAAGTGACTATGGAGAGGTTTATCTGGAGTTAGAGAACAAGATGGCTTAAAAATTATGCAGTGACTGTCTTCCTAAGAAATGCCTCAAATTCATTTGAAGCAAGTGGTTTACAAAAATAATAGCCTTGTGCTTCTGTACATTGATGAGTTTCCAGAAATTGAATTTGCTCACAAGACTCCACCCCTTCAGCAACAACTTCTAAATCAAGACTTCGCGCCAAGGTAATAATCGCTTGAATAATTACCTCATCAACTTTGTTGTAATCAATGTTATTGATATAGGATTGATCAATTTTGATTCTATCAATGGGAAAGACCTTGAGATGATTTAATAGCATGTAGCCTGAACCAAAATTGTCCAGAGCTAAATGAACTCCCAATTTTTTTAACTCACTAAAAATGGTAGTAGCTTCTATACTGGTTAAGATGACATTTTCCGTAATTTCTATTTCAAGAAATTCAGGACTAAGCTGGGTTTCGGTTAAGATTTTACGCACGGTAGTACTAAACTCTGGATGTCTAAGCTGTTTCGTCGCCACATTGACCGCAACCCGGATGGGGGGTAATCCCAGTTGTTGCCATCGTTTATTCTGTTTGCAAGCCTCTCGCAAAACCCATTCCCCAATAGGAAGAATAAGTCCTGTTTCCTCAGCCAAAGGAATAAAATTAATGGGTAAAAGGATCCCTTTTCTAGGATGATGCCAGCGAATTAAAGCCTCTGCGGAAACAAGTTTCTTTGTCTTGAAATCAAGCTGGGGTTGATAACATAAAGAGAATTCATTACGCTTAATAGCTTGATACAATTCGGCTTCCAACTCCATCCGTGCTACACTTTTTTTACCCAGGCTGAAAGTATAAAACTGAAATTGATTGCCGCCCTGTTCTTTGGCACGATACATAGCAATGTCGGCATTGCGTAATAATTCATCAATAGTTTGTCCATCTCGCGGGAAAGTCGCGATACCAATGCTTGGTGTGATTCGAATTTGATGAGAGTTAACTGCAAAAGGATTACGAAACACATCAAGAAGTTTTTTAGCAATTTTGGCAACGTTTGTTTCATCATGTGATTTTAAAAGAGCAACGAACTCATCTCCCCCCAGTCTTGCCAGAGTGTCTTCTTCTCGCATGACATGGCGAATTCTTTTGACAACATCCTGTAGCAATTTATCACCAGCAATGTGACTAAAGCTGTCATTAATTAATTTAAAACGATCCAGATCAAAAAAAAGTACACAGAATACCGTGTTATTACGTCTCGCATGAGAAATTAACTGCGATAATCTATCCGTTAATAACACCCGATTGGGCAGTTGGGTTAGTGAGTCATGAGTGGCTTGGTGTTGCAGCTGCTCTTCTAGCAAGGCACGTTGCGTTATATCACGGAAACACCAGATGCGCCCTGTAATCGTGTCATGCAGCTTATAGGGTTGGGTATAAATTTCCAAAATTCGTCGATCTTTGCATTTTAGGACGATGGTCTTGCTCTCGTTTTTTGCAGTTCGAAGTTTAAGTGCAAATTGTAAAAACGCGCCCGGTTTTTCAATTTTTGCAGCGATAAGGTCAAGAATAAAATGCGCATCTTCTGAAATTTCCTTTTGAGTGAGTTGAAACATCGTGATTAAATTTTTATTGTAATCAATGACTTGATTTCTATTATTGAGCACCAGGATGCCATCAGCAGATGATTCAAGCGTCCCACGTGTGACTGATAATGATTCTTGTAAAGATTGCGTTCTTTCTTTAACTTGCTCCTCCAATAATTGGGTATAAGCACGTGTTTCTTGTAGTAGTTCCCATTTTTTGGTCAAGGCACAAGTCAATTGTCGGACAGCGATACTGTCGAATGGCTTTTTAAGGATGAGCAGATTTTCCCGTTGGCCCAAGTATTGAATTGTTTCTTCCCAGGTGTAATCTGAGTAGGCGGTACAAAGAACAATCTGAATATTGGGATCGAGTTCCCAAATCTTTTTGGTGGTTTCAATGCCATCCCATCCTGGTGGCATGCGAATATCAACAAACGCTAATGCATAGGGGTCATTTTCTTCTAATCCCTCTGCAATTTTAGCGACACCTTCTTGCCCTTGGGTGGCGGTAATCAGGCGAAAAGTCGGTAAGTTAGAATGTGAATGCTGCTGCTTTCCAAAAACTTGATGCTGAAACTCTGCAAGTTGATCGTCCACATGGCTATTTTTTGTGGTTAAAATTTTAATGAAATCCGAATGAATAGCTGGATTATCATCAATAATGAGAATTTTTAAGCTTTTTGTAGCTGTCGTCACCATGCATCGCTCTCCGTTCTACCTGCTTCAGAGGTAGCGTCAGAATAAATTCTGCGCCATAACCTATGCCTTCGCTTTTCACCTGTAAGTCACCCCCCAGCTCTTTTGCCGCCAGGGCACTGGTATGTAAACCAAAACCGTGTCCCTGCGATTTGGTAGTAAAGCCAAAGGTAAAAATTTTATCTTTGTGTTCTTGGGCTATTCCTATTCCATTATCCCTTACGCTAATGCTAACGTTATCCGCCTCAGGATGTTCTTTTACAGTAAAGTGGATAAGCTTATTAATTCGCGGAACATCGTCGAAAGTATTCAACGCATCAATGGCATTTTGAATTAAATTAATAAGAATTTGTAATAACTTGGCTTTATCGGTAATTATAAAAATATCCTCTTTCATTTCCTGTTTTATTTTAATCCCGCGTTTTTTTAAAGAAATATTACACATAGAAATTGCGCTATTTATAATCTCTTGAGCCGAGAATTTTTCCAAAATACCAGAAATGCCACTCAGTGATTTCTGCATGGCAACTACATCTTTGATATGATCAAGTTGATTTCTTAAACAACTCATTTCATGAGCAATGGTCTCTTGCTCCTGGTCTATTTTTTTTATTAATGCCAGTAAATAATCAGGTAGCAATTTTCCTTTGTCATCAGTGGTTAGATAGGAAGCGAGATTATTAGTATGGTCCTTAAGCATTAAAGAGACACGGGTTAAATCTTGTAAGTGGGAATGGCTGGAGTATTCTTTTATCATATCTAATGATACATTGGCGCTATTAAGCACATTGCCGACGTTATGCAAGATAGAGGTGGCTATGTCAGCCATGCCTGCTCGCCTTGCAGTGGTGAGTAATTGTAAATTTAGCCTGCAATTTTCCAGATAACGTTCGTAATGTCTATAAGCGGCTGTGGTTCGTGCAATTAGCTCCTGGGGAGAGAACGGTTTTGCTAAATAATCATCAGCGCCTGCATCAAGACTTCTGACAACTGCTTCATCACCTGCTTTTGCCGTAATTAAAATAACAGGAATATGACAAGTCTCTTTCTGGCTTTTGAGAATCTTGGTTAATTCATAGCCATCAAGCAAAGGCATCATAATATCGGATAAAATAACATGAGGATTAGATTTATTAATTTCATCAAGTGCAGCTTTACCATTATCAACAGTAATTATGTTGAATTTATCTTTCAATAAAGAAACGATGTAGGATCGAATATCCGGATTATCATCAGCCAGCACTAGCCAGGGCAAGTGGCTTTTCGTTTGGGTAGATTGAGTGGTGGCAGCGGTTGGCCCAGTAAAAAAACCTGTTTTAAAATTTTCAAAGGAAGAGTCAGTTGCTTGAGCAGTTATTTCCTTCTTGGGAGATTGAGAACGTTTGGCAAAACGAGCGGGTAAGTCAATTCTAAACGTAGTTCCCCTGCCAACATCACTTTCCACCGAAATAGTCCCTTGCAACAGCTCTACAAATTGTTTAACAACAGTCAGGCCTATGCCTGTACCTTCATAAGCGCGGGTGCTTGAAGAGTCTATTTGATGAAAGCGGTCAAAAATGAAAGGCAGTTGTTCTTTCGGGATGCCTGTCCCACTATCGCGAATAAGGATGCAGATATTAGGGTTTTGTCTTAATTCGATAGTAATAAATCCTTGAGCAGGCGTAAATTTTAAAGCATTGGAGATTAAATTCAGCAAGATTTTCTCAAGCATATTTTTATCGAGAAGTACTTCTTTAATCGTGCCATACGCTTTAAAAGATAAATTAATATCTCTTTCCTTCGCCAAGTCTTGGGCATCGTCAACGAGCTGGCTAATAAATGCATTTAGATTAATTAACTCGTCATGAGGATTAAATTTCTCTGCCTCAAGTTTGGAAAAATCAAGAATATTGTTAACCAGGGTATAGAGTCGAGCTGCATTTCTGTGGATTCTTTGCAGATTTCGCAAAACTTCTTCTGGTAGCGTCAAATTTTTATTTTCAAGAATTGTTTTTAATGGCGCTAAAATTAAGGTTAAGGGGGTGCGCAATTCATGGCTGACGTTGGCAATAAAATCAGATTTTAGCTGATCAAGCTCCATTAGCCGGGTATTTTTCTCTCTAACTTCAATTAATGAACGACGCGCCGTATCAAGTACGAAATTAACCAGCATGGTGAGTTTCTGCATGCTTTCATTGTTGGTGTCTATTTTGATGGTAAAGTCAAACTCGCCCTTAACTGCGAGGCAAAGTTGATTGGCCATTTCTTCGATATTTTTTTGAACTTCAAAAAAGGCTGAATCTAGATGGCGCATGCTAATTCCTTAACTTCGTCCATTTAACGTGAATTTCACATTCATTATCTCCTAATTTTAGACATTTTTTCTCTTCTATAGTTGCCTTGTCCTTATAATAAGCAATGACCCATTGGGCCAGCGCTTTGTATAAACCGCACAATCTATTCGGAGAGCGGTAGTGTGTAATGAGTTGATTGGGTCGTTGCTCCAGCCTGAATTTTTCATTGATAGCCTGTCTAGTCTCAGCATCAGCTGTGCTTGTTGCAAAGCAGTTATGAATAGTTGGTTGCATGGATAGAAAGTCATAAGAATTTTTCGACATAGTAAACCAGGTGGGGAATCGCTGAACGACATCTTTACCAAAGTAGCTGGCATAATACGTCTCAACCTCTTCTTGGCTTAAATTGAGCATCTTTTGGGCTGCTATAAACAAGCGTTGCCATTCTTCATCGGAATAAATATTATTAATTTGAAAAGTTTTGTCTAATGGGACTTTAGCCAGCTTTTTCAATTCCTTGATCCCTTCGTCGCCTTTCATGTCTTGAATCATGTTAAACAAGATTTTCTGTATCAGTCCTATCATTTAATTAGCCTCTTTTTATAGTCTTAATCTTTTAAGTATAAATCGTTCTTAACCTTTTTTTAAAAGGCAAAAGCCCTCTCCTTATCGACTGACGTGGCAGTTTTGAAATAATAAAATACATTTTTATTCATTTTCATTGATTAATGTTCCTTATGAAGAAATAGCTGATATATTTATAGTTTCATTAGCCGCTTGTAATCCTTATGGAATTTTTATTTAACCTATTAATTATCATAGCTGATCAATTCATGCTTTTTGTGATTAACATGTTGGTAGCAAGACATGCAGGTGAGGAATTATTCGGTGATTTTACTGTCGCAACAAATGCACTTTTCCTCATCGCCACAATTATTACTTTCGGCATTGACTCCATCATTGGCTATTATGTCCCCAAATTCTATGTAAAAAAGAAATACCAAGAGATTGTTTCTTTAACATTCTCAGTCCGGGATTTTCTTAAACCGGTTTATTTAAGCTTACTTGTCGGAGGAGTGCTATTAAGTTTGTCAATTATTAGTCTGAGCGTGGCCATTAAAGATTTACAGTTGTTTGAAATTACTCACCCCTTGTCACTTTTTCTGTGGGGAGCTGTAGGAATTTCGCTGTATAACATCTACTTACAGTTCTTTCGGGCTGTGGATTATATGCGTACTGCTATTTTCTTAAGTTTAATGCAGACAGTCATTTATTTTTTGCTAAGTTTATTTACTTATTTTTACCTTTATCCCGTTTTATTCCACGGTGATCCTGGTTATTTCCCTCATGTCATGCTGATAGGTTTTATCTTAAGCTATGTGTTTTCTGTCATTGTGGCTTTCATTTTTCAACAAAAAACCAAGTTGCAGGTATTTTTAAGTCCTGAGTCCGATGCCAGCAAAACAGTAGATGTATGGAAAGAAAAAATATATGGCTATACAGTGCAAAATTTAAATAAATTTGTTTTTACCGCAATTCCCCTCCTGATCATTGAGTGGTTAGGTCATACAGAGCATGCTGCAGGCTTATTTTCAGCAATTACCTCAATTATTTCTCTGGCATTTATTGCCATTGGTCCAATAGGGATTCTGATAGGCCCAGATATTTCTGCTGCATTTACCCAAAGTAAAGAAGTTCTGTTAAAAACCATGAAAAAATATATGTTAATTTGTTTTGGTATTGCTTGCTTTGTCGCATTAATTATTGGCCTCTTTGCCGAAAAGATTTTATTGCTCTATCAATCCAATTTTATTGACGCACTGCCTTATACCTACATTTGTCTGATAAATATTTTTACTTACGCCATATCCATGCCTCTTTACAAAATGATTCAGTATTCAAAAGAGGGGAGTAAAATAGGTGCTAGATTAACTCTAAGCCTCCTTCTCTTGCAAATTATTGCCTGTTTAATTTTTATTCCCTGGATGAATTTGATTGGTGCCATTATTTGTTACATAGGCATCAATATTGTTTATAATATTGCCATGGTGATTATGGCTATGAGAATACATCGCTATGAAACATTTGGTAATGACATCGTGTAGATTGGTAATGTTACCTCAGGGTAAGATCATACCATTTTTGCATTTTCACACGATTATCTTGCACAAGTTATCGTCATTCTGAGAACAGAAGATGGTCAGTTTGAATTAGCTACACCGAGAGACAGAGAGGGAAGTTTCGAGCCACAGCTCGTCAAGAGGCACCAAACGCGCAACGGATTGGAATAGGTTAACCTCTCGTCAATTAATGAGACTAAAGTCTGCTTGTGAACAACGCATTAAAAGTTGCACTCGTAAAAATCAAAATCCATTAATGGAAACAGCACTCTTTAGCACAAACAACGATATTTTTTACCAACCAATATTACTGAATACAATACAACTGGCAATAAACTTAGTGAAGGGAACAATATTCTGATTAACACTAGCTTGTTCTAGGGCTTCCATATATTCGTTTCTTCTCTCCACAGGAATAATAGTCCATGGATAATGACCGCTCGCTAACATAACATTCATCAGAAAACGGCCAATTCTGCCATTACCATCTGAATAAAGGTGTATATAAACAAAAAAGAAATGCCCGAGAACAATTCTAACGGCAGGTTCCTTTTCCTGAATTATTAACTGAAAAAACTCTTCCATTAGTTCACTAACAATTTGCCAACGTGGAGGAATATATTTTGATTGACGTATAAATACAGGGCTTCGTCTATACCCTGCTAGATCAGTTGGTTTCAAAAGACCTACAGCAACGCTAGGTTGAAATAATTCTCTATACCAATCACCATGTTCTTTTTGTATTATTTTTCCTGGGTTTTCTCCATTCAATATTTCCGTAAGGCTTTTTTTTACAGATTGGAATGCTTGCCAGTATCCACGGGCAGCTAATGCATCCTGCTCTGTAGCATCAGGATTCCATTGCCCAGAACGAACCTTTTCAATTAAGTCTGGACTTACTTGATATCCTTCAATAGATAGAGAATGGTAAGCGTCTGAGATATAATTTTCGTCTACTTGTTCCAAATATTGTTTAATATCGATTGATTCAAGGTGCGGCTTAGGGAAGTTTTCCCTTACTGTCTCACGCATATCATGCCACATAACTTCCAAACGACTTCGGTAGGCTGGCTTATAAGTTGCGGAAAAATCTATCGGTGTATTTGTTAAAAATGGATCTTCTTCTCGTATTTGATAACCGGCACTTTCCATAGTTTTTTTGATCTCTTCTGCTACGTGAGATTTGCCAATATTTTGAAGTGCACCGCAAATTCTTCCGGCTATCCAAGAATGTCCTTCATCCAGTAGATAATGTAGAAGATCAGATGCACTATTAAACATTGAAAGAACAGAGCGTGCTTCAGTAGGATATTGAGAAAAAAATTTAGGTGAACAATAGATCAATGCTGGTACTATTGCATAAACTCGCATGTCGTGCTTAATCTCTATATCCTGAGTCGCTGGCATTTTGTATTGTACTGAAAATAAAGCCGTGTTATGAGGCAACTCCATAGTACGGTTTGTTCCCTTGGGGCTGCGTATCATTAGTTGTTTAGGCACAGTCCAATTTTCTGAATGAAGAAGTAAAGATTGCTCTGGGGAAAGACACCATTCGTCCCCAAATCGCTCATTTAAATATGAAGCACAAAACCTCCAGAAAGAAGCATACCAAGCCGTACTTTCGCCTTTTTTTTCATCAGGTTTTATAGGTACATACCAACCTTTTACAACCTCTTCTAAAAATGCATTTTCGACAAGTCGCTCCCTATGAGTACGACTTATATCCTTTGATGGAATAGCGTACTTACCTTGTTTTTGTAGTGTGTGTAAAACTTCTAGTGACTGCGCTAGCTTTTCTGAAGGTTTCATAATATTTCAATTTATAAGTGCATGTAGAAATTATAGTATATTATGTTGTGGAAATTATAGTTTATTCAGTTGTGGGAATTATAGTTTATTGTGTTATTAAATATCTAAATATATTAAAAATAATTATTAATATAATGTTACATTCGTCTAAAATGGATTATAAGTCTGTCTAATATGGGAATATAAATGAATTTTGCTCATTTATTTATTTAATGTACTTTTAATTTCTCTTCATTGAAGAGGTATTCAAACATTATACCTATAAAAATGCCAGGGACTGCTGGGACAAGTGGGGCTTTCATGCCATTAATGGATTAAGGTAATTTCCCCCTTTTTAATCGAAGCTAAAAGTAGAGGATTAGGCCACTAGAGCCAGTTTTTGCGTTGGAGGAATCCCTCCGATAGCAGTATTAGGTCGCTCATTGTTGTATATCCATAGCCATTATGCCGCATGATGTTGTACTTCGGCAATCGATTCAAATCAATATTGGCTTAGCCAATTATAACGAACAGTGCGATTATAGCGCTCAATAAAGGCATTCTGCTGAGGATTTCCTGGTTGAATAAAAACCAGCTGTATCTGATTTTATCAGCCTATTGTTTAAACAGCTTGGAAATATATTCAGGACCATTATCGCACCGAATTTGTTTTGGCTTGCCTCGCCATTCAATAATTTGATTAAGCGTTCTAACAACCCGCTCTGCTGGCAAAGACAAATCGACCTCAATAGCAAGACCTTCCCTGTTGAAATCATCAATGACATTGAATAATCGATAAGCACGACCATTTTCTAACCATGCATGCATAAATCCATCGACCAACATTCGTTGGTGGATTTTAGCACAGTCAAGATCTCAGGCTTTTCTCTAATTAACCGTTTCTTGGGTTTAATGCGCATGTTGAGTTCTAATTCCCGATATACGATAGGCGCGCTTGTGATTCCCGATAAATCTTTTCACATTGCGCAAGTATAAAAAAAACATAAGCCAAAGCCCCAATACACTGATTCTGGGTCAGGCGCTCTAGCCAGTCCGCTATCATTGCATTCTCCTCGTTAATTTAGGCTGATAGCGGTAACACGTCTCACTAAGGCTAAAGAGCAAGCATGATAAACGGATTGAAATCCCTTTTTCCTTCACCGCCTTTTGTGCCAGCTCACGCCGACGAGACGGTGTTACTACTTTTTTCAATGGCCTCTTTAAGGATTTCTGCTTTGAAGCGTTCTTCTGCGTACATCTTTTTAAGGCGACTATTTTCTGCTTCTAGCTCTTTTAAACGAGACATCATTGAAGCATCCATTCCTCCATATTTAGACCGTCATTTATAAAATAGCGCCGCGCTAATCACCTATTCCCGGCAAATCTCTGATACAGGCGTGCCGCCCTCAGCTTGTTTTAGTATCGACAGTATTTGGTTGTCTGAATATTTTGATCATTTCATGCAGAATCTCCTCCAGCATAGGTTATGAGAAAATTCTACTTTTGACCTCAGTTATTTTTCGGGGGGATTACCAATACTGCGCTGCTAGACAGTAACTTCAAAACAGTCATGACTCTGTGTCAACAGTTCTTTCGCGTGAGAACGTGTTTGCTCGGTAATCGTCAAGCCGCCCAACATGCGTGCAATTTCATTGATTCTTTCCTTCGCATTTAAGGCCACTATATGAGAATAAGTCTGCTGATTGTCGCTATGTTTTTCAACAATAAAATGTTGGTGTGCGCAAGAGGCAACTTGCGGTTGATGTGTGACACAAAAAACCTGCAAACGCTCTCCTAATTTGCGAAGAAGTTGACCCACCAACGCTGCGGTACTGCCGCCGATGCCTACATCCACTTCATCAAAAAGCAGGGTCGGAGTGGATCCTCGTTGAGCAGTGATCATTTGAATAGCAAGACTAATTCTTGAAAGTTCACCACCGGAAGCAATTTTGCCCAGGCTATCTGGAGGCATGCCTGGATTTGTGCATACTTTGTACTCCACTTTATCTAGGCCATGGGGTTGCATTTTATCCAGTGGTGTAATTTCAATATTAATATAACCTTTCGGCATTCCTAATGATTGAATGGTAGCCGTTATTTCTGCGGCCAATTTCTTTGCATGGATTTGACGAGATGCTCGAAGTCTAAGGGCAGCTGACTCAAAGGCTGTAATTTGCTTTTTATAATCCTGTTCAAGCATTTTAATACGATTTTCGCTATCCTCCAAATTGTCTAATTGCTTTTGTAGCTGGAGCAAATGGCTGGCTAATTGATTGACATCAACATGGTATTTTCGACTCAATTGATGAAGCATACTCATGCGTGCTTCTACTTCTTGAAGACGCTCTGGATCTAATTGCACTTGTTCAGCAAAATAATTAATCTCAGTTAGTGTTTCCTCGCACTGGATAAGGGCGCTGTTAATTAAATCACTACTGGCTTTAATGGCAGAGTGTTCTTGTGGCAAGGCATCTAATAATTGCAGAATTTGATTAAGACGCTGGCAAATGTTGGCCTCATCATCAGCATTTAGTAAATGCATAATTTGCTGCGTGTTTTGCAGATAATCACAGGCATGATGTAACAGTTGATGCTCTTCATGCAGCGTTTGCATTTCATTGTCTTGTAAATTAAGAACTGATAATTCTTCAATTTGAAATTTTAATAGGGCAGCTTTGTCATTATCTCCGCTTTTGTTGCGTAAAATTTCCAATTCTTGTTTGATTTTCTGACATTTTTTGTAGGATTGCTGTACCTCATCGAGCAGTGCAAAATGTCCTGCGTAACGATCGAGTTGCTCACGATGCGTAGTATGTTGTAACAGTGTTTGATGCTGATGTTGCCCGTGAATATGAACCAGCATTTCACTTAATTCCTTGACCTTTTGCAGCGGGAAGGGATGGCCATTAATATAGGATTTTGAACGCCCTTCAGTATATAAAACTCGCCTTAAAATAACACTGCCGTCTTCGATCTGTAAGTCATTATCCATCAGCCATTGAGCTGGAAGAGAATCTTGTTCTATATGAAAGCTGGCTGTGATGTCACATTTCTCTTCACCAGCACGAATAACAGACGCATCAGCGCGCTCACCCAGGGCAAGCATAAGCGCATCAATCATAATGGATTTTCCTGCCCCTGTTTCGCCTGTAAATGTGGTCATGCCGGCTGATAAATCAAGTTCAAGTTTTTTAACGATAGCAAAATTTTCGATGCGCAAGGTGGCAAGCATGTTTTATCCTTGATGTTTAGATTCCCAACCTAACTTAATGCGTAATGTATCATAATAATGGTAATCAATAGGATGTAAAAGACGCAAATGTTGAGCATTTTTTTCAATCGAAACTAACTGTCCTGGTTTTACAAGACGTGATTCATGCCCATCGCAGCTAATACGTAAATCGCTTTCATTTCTCTCACTGATTTTCAAATCAATTTTTACTTCTCCATCGACGACAAAGGGGCGTGAACTTAAGCTATGAGAGAACATTGGAACGAGTACTATGGCATTTAGCTGAGGATGCATAATAGGTCCGCCTGCTGAGAGTGCATAGGCTGTGGAACCTGTTGGGGTTGCCAAAATCATGCCGTCCGAACGATAACGGCTCACAAATCGCTGATTAATGAAGACATCAAACTCAATTAAATGCGTCTCATTTCCTCGTCCTAAAACAACATCATTCAATGCGTCACCTTGAAAATAAATGGTTTCTCCATCATGAATAGAGGTATGAAGTAAAAAGCGATGTTCTTCCTCATATTTACCATTTAAAACAGCTCCAAGATAAGGCTCTATATTTTGTGGTGAAATATCGGTTAAAAATCCAAGGCGACCTCTGTTTATTCCAATCACCGGGACATTGACTTTAATCGCCATACGAGCAGCTGATAATAAACTGCCATCCCCGCCGACAACCACAATTAAATCTTGCTTTTTACCCATAAGGTGGCGGTCAAGCGTAGGTAAATCCACGTCAAAATGAGTTGCCGTATCAATATCTAGGTAAGCATCGACTTTTTCGTGATGCAGAAAGTCGACCAGGCGGTGTAAACTTTCATTGACACCCTGATTAGCGCGATGTTGTCTTGCATAGAGGATAACTCGTTTGAATTTTTGTTTCATGATTTGCCAATTTAATTGTGTATATAGGAATTGTATCTATAGTTATTTTACAGTATTTCCACGGATATCCTAAGCTGTGTATGAAAGCTAGCTAAATAGCTTCGCAGACTATGGCTGAACGTTAATAATTATTCATGGGCCAATAAAGGAAGAAAAACAATTCTAACCATTGATGTACAACGCTTAATTAAGCTAATCTAGAACACGGCTCTGAAACTTGGTTAACCTCAGAAAGGAATGCTATTGAGAAAAACAAGATTTATTGACCATTGGATACTTGTATTAGGTGGGGTATTTTTTATAGTTTTCGTTCCCAGCGTATTCGGTGGGGGAAATTTAAAACCCACCAATCCAAATCAGACTACCTCTCCGGTCCAAACACCTGAAGTCACTAATAAAGTGGAGGTGAAACCTCTCGCTCGTGATATAGAAATCAGTAAACGAATTAAGGAAATTCTTATAGCAACCACCTGGTATGAAAATCCAAAAGTAAATGTAAAAGATGGTATAGTTTTTTTAAAAGGCAAGACCAAGACGAAAGAATATAAAGTTTGGGCAGAAACTCTGGCTCATAATACTCAGGATGTAGTGGCTGTTGTTAATCAAATTGAAATCGTGGGTCCCTCTGTTTGGGACTTCCAAAGGCAATTAAGTGTGGGTTTTAACGAACAATGGAAAGCCTTGCTACGAAACTTGCCATTGGTTATTTTATCGCTATTTATCTTAATAATTTTCTGGCTCACGGCGAAATTTATTGCCACTATCAGTCGCAAGGCTTTAAATGCCCGCAATCTTCATCCGCTTCTTTCCAATGTAATAGCTCATGCAGTGTCATTTCTGTGTATTCTTTTTGGGGTCTATATTATTTTGCGGTTATTGGGATTAACGACCATTGCTTTTACTGTTTTGGGAGGCACAGGAATCATAGGTATTATTTTAGGGATAGCGTTTAAGAATATCACTGAGAATCTTTTGGCAAGCATTTTATTGAGTATACAAAATCCTTTTCGAAATGAAGACTTGATTGAGGTGGCCGGTGTAACAGGTTATGTTCAGGGACTGACAACTCGCGCGACATTACTAATGACGCCAGATGGTCATTTGGTGCAAGTGCCTAATGCCATTGTCTATCAAAGCAATATTTATAATTATACAAGTAATTCAAGTCGTCGTGAGAATTTTATAATTGGTATTGAGGGCAGTGCTTCCATTTCCACAGCACAGGAGGTTGCTTTGGAAACTCTTGAAAAACATCCTGCTATTCTAAAAGACCCGGAACCATTAGTATTAGTAGATAACATACTCGCAGGAACTGTCAATTTGCGGATTTATTTCTGGTTAAATGGAAACAAATACAATTGGCAAAAAGTGAAATCATCTGCTATGCGGCTGGTAAAAAGTGCTTTTCAAGAGGCTGGAATTACTATACCAGGTACAGAAGTGGAATTAAGTTTTAACGAAAAAACTGCCAAGCAGTTACAGACAATAAAACTTGAGAAGAAAGGTGAGAGTGAGCCAACAGGAGTAAGTAAGGAATCAATGACAGTAGTCACTCATGCAGAAGGTGGATTACAAAGTGATCGAAATGAAATTCAAAAACAGGCTCGACGATCAAAAGTTATTGGGGAGGAGACCAATCTTTTATCTGTATCTAAAAAATAATTAAGCATTTTTTTATTTTCGGAAAGACAATTTCTTAAGGTGAAGCATCAGATTTTTAATTAAAGATTTGGTTGGCGCTCAAGCGACAACCAAATTTTAGGAAAATTGGTAATAATTGCTATTCTTCATTAGAGCGCGATGCGCGCTTACGCTCATGCTCTTTTAAAGCCTTTTTGCGAATGCGAATAGATTGTGGCGTTACTTCGACAAGTTCATCATCGTCAATAAATTCCAACGCTTGCTCTAAGGAAAGTTTGATAGGCGGCGTTAATAAAATATTCTCATCACTACCGGATGCACGAATATTAGTTAGCTGTTTTTCCTTGGTAACATTCACTACGAGATCATTATCACGGGCATGAATGCCTACAATCATTCCTTCATAGCAAAGGGTTTGAGGCTCAATAAATAATCGTCCTCGTTCCTGCAAGTTAAATAAAGCAAAAGCACGGGCTGTTCCCTGACAGTTAGCAATAAGAACGCCATTATTTCGTTTGCCAATACGGCCACGAATCGCAGGACCATAATGATCATAAACATGATACATTAAGCCTGTTCCAGAGGTGCTTGAGAGAAATTCAGTATGAAAGCCAATTAAGCCCCGTGTAGGAATTAAGTAATCGAGGCGCACGCGGCCTTTGCCATCCGGCAGCATATTTTGTAATTCGCCACGACGCTCACCAAGTTTTTCCATGATAGTGCCTTGATGCGTTTCTTCTACATCCACTGTGAGACGCTCGTAAGGCTCTTGTTGCTCTCCCTCGTCTTCCCTCAGAATCACTTCTGGCTTGGAGATAGCCAATTCATAACCTTCACGGCGCATGTTTTCGATTAAGATGGATAGATGCAGCTCACCTCGCCCAGAAACTCTGAATTTATCAGGATCTTCTGTGTCTTCAACGCGTAAGGCTACATTATGCAATAGCTCAGTTTGCAATCGCTCTCGAATTTTACGGCTGGTTACGAATTTACCTTCCTGACCAGCAAAGGGAGAATCGTTAACTTGAAAGGTCATGCTGATAGTTGGTTCATCCACAGTCAAGGGCGGTAGCGCTTCTACATGGTTCGGATCGCATAAGGTGTCAGAAATATTAAGCTGTTCAATGCCTGTGACTGCAATAATATCGCCCGCCCTGGCTTGCTCAACTTCGACACGCTCTAAACCTTTAAAGCCTAAGAGCTGTAGTAAACGGCCACTACGAACCTGCCCATCTTTATCAATAATCTTAACGGCCGATTTTGCTGTAATATTGCCGCGTGTGATGCGCCCGATACCGATAGTCCCCACATAGGAAGAATAATCCAGAGAGCTTATTTGCATTTGAAAGGCCCCTTCAGCATCCACTGGCGGCGGTTGAACTTTATCAACAATGGTTTGTAACAAGGCAGACATATCATAGGCTTCATCTTCCAAGTCTAGCTTGGCATAGCCATTCAATGCGGATGCATAAACTACTGGAAAATCGAGTTGCTCATCAGTTGCACCCAGGTTATCGAATAAATCAAATACCTGATCCATCACCCAATGGGGTCTAGCGCCAGGCCTGTCAATTTTATTAATCACCACAATAGGGTTTAAACCACGTGCAAAGGCTTTTTGCGTAACGAAGCGCGTTTGTGGCATGGGGCCATCTACGGCATCAACAAGCAAAAGAACGCTGTCGACCATGGATAAGATACGCTCCACTTCACCACCGAAATCCGCGTGTCCAGGTGTATCAACAATATTAATTTGATAACCGTTCCAATGCACACAGGTATTTTTGGCAAGAATGGTTATCCCCCGCTCTTTTTCCAATGCATTGGAGTCCATGACGCGCTCAACTTTAGGGGCGCGCTCATTCAGTGTCCCCGTTTGCTGCAGTAATTTATCAACTAAAGTAGTTTTACCATGATCGACGTGCGCGATAATGGCGACATTGCGAATTTTTTCAATCATAATGACCTTGACGGTAAGAGTGTTACATGACTTAAACTAAGAAACAAAGAAGACATGTGTTCATGAATTTATCATTATACATGGATTCAAGTTTGAATGACATTATAGCACAGTGTTTTTCCTCCTCCCCAGAGGGAGAAGGAATGAGGAAAAATTAAACGCTTACTGAAGGTGTTTCTACAGGATAAGCTTCATCCAGATCTTGCAGGAACTGTATGTTATCAGCATTAATTTGCCGCTGGTTTTCGTAAGTATATTTGGTTTCGAAGGTGGCGTCGAAATTATCAAACATTTTATAATAAGCATAACCTAGTAAACCACCAGAAATCATGGAGAAAGCAATGCCACCTACCGGATCTGCCGGTATAGTTGCTAAAGAGACTGTCAGAGATACGATTGAGATGGCAAGAACACCCAACCAGAATAAGGCAGCAAGAGCATGACCTATTCGATTTAAGGTTTCTTTGGAAGGTAAATTTTTATTGGATTGCTGAAGCTTTTCAATCAGTTCAGAGACTTGTTGATGATTGTTAGGACTGGTTTTAATTGCTTCAAAACAATTAATGACCTCTTCATAGCTGTTGAGCAGTTTCTTTTTTTCAGAATCACTTGAACTATTAGATATTGCCTGCTTATAGTTTTTAATAACAAGGGTAAGATCCAATTCTGCACGAGCAAATTTTCTGGCGAGGTTTGAATTTGATTCTGCCATTTCCTCATTTTTAGCATTCAGTGCTTGTTTTAATGTTTCCATGCGCTTGGTTAATTGATCGAATTCCGCAGAAAAATCACGTCGAAAAAATAAAGCCATTTAAGTCTCCTCTAGTATAAATATCAATGCATGGCCATAGGGATGCACATTAAAAAGGTCATTGCATAAAATACTGCCTTTTTGTATGCATGGCGGCCTTTTAGTACAAGTGCCATTAATGTTAATGCGATAATTCCTGGATAAGTTAATTTAAGGATTGGGGCTAGGAATGCAGCAATCCCCTTAAAATCCAGCAAGGAAATGATAAAAGATAAGCCAGTTGTAAACAATAAAATCAGGTAAAACTTTTCTTTCTTTAGTTTTAACAATGAATGAAGGTAACGGGCATACAGATTATTAAGCGCAACTGCTGTTGTTAAACAGGAAAAAAACATGGTTATTCCCATAAACAAGGTTGCAGAATTACCCATAGCCTGTTTGGCGATGCTAGGTAGCATCAGTTCGGGTTTAATACCGGCAATTAATGGGGAGTAATGGGAGCCAAGAAATACAAAACCCAAGTAAACAAGGGCTAGTAATGAAGCACCAAGAATACTTGGTTTGATGGCAAATAAAAGCACCTCCCGCGTTGAGGCATCAGGCAGTGCTTGCTGAATCTGTGTGAAAATCAAAGCTGAGAAGAAAAAGGCAGCAAACAAATCCATGGTTTGATATCCTGTGATAAACCCATAGCTAAAAGCTTGCTGACCCGATATAGAGTCCACAATAACAGGTGCCTTGATAATAGCAATTACGATCAAGATGGAGAGGGTTATTAGCAGAATGGGACTCATCCATTTACCTAACAATTTAATCATTACCTTGTCATTCAAACAGAAAAAGAACGTAGTCAGACAGAAAAGAAGACTAAAAACAGTCAGTTTAATTTGTGGTAAAAGATAACTTAAGCTTCCGTAAGCTACAGTAATGCATCGGGGGACTACACCAAAGGAGCCTAAAAGAGATAACATAAACAGGGGCAATAAAAAGGCTGCAAATTTACCTGCTTCTCCAAAAAAAGCATGATAATTTCCTTGATACAATTTAATAACAAAAAGTCCAGTTAACGGGAGCAGGATACCTGTGAGTAAAAGTCCAACGAAACCAATCATCCAGTGATTACCTGCTGCCTCTCCAATTTGTAGGGGAAAAACCAGATTTCCGGAGCCAAAAAACATGGCAAAAATGGCAAAACCATACATGAAAATGGATTTATATTGTTGCATCATCAAATTCCTAATGTTTAGCAGATAGTATTGATAGAGTTTTGAGGGAGTGAATTAGGCGGCCGTGCAGGCCACATTGACATTGTTGGCAACAGGTAGCATAGAAAAAGGACATTTGTTTTTTTTGAATAAGACGAATGAAAAAGCAGGTTGAAGTTTCATTACTAGCTAATATGCCTATTTATATTGCAAACAAATTCCTTTATACACAGATTGCGAGGGGTTTGCAAGGTTTAATTCCCTATGGGTTAAAAATGGCCGGGATTTCTTAAGCACTGCAGTAACGCTTTTAATGATGCTTGGCCTTTATAAAAAGCATTTTGTAAAAATTATAATCCAAATGCAAGAAATATGGTATACTTTCCGGCTGACTTAATTATGCAGGGTAATTAGTATGTTGAAATGGTTTAAAAAAGCCAGCAAGGCTGATGAGAAGTCGCATAATGATAAATTGGCGACAGAAACGACAATACCGGCAAAGACAACCAGGCGCTCTAAAAGTACCTCTGATTTGCAACGAGACAGTGGGGAAAGAAAAAGAACCCTGAGTGTTTATTCACCGCCCGTAAAAAATGGAAAATATGTTTCTTCCAGAAAAAATATGCTTTTTACCAGCCAAATTATCACAAAACGTGAAGTGGCTTCGCAAGAAATTGATAATTTTATTGCGGCGGTCAAGCACAGTTGTCCACCAAGCTGTAAAACACAGGGTAACTATTTTCTTACTTTGGATGGAGATAACTGGAATATTTTACGGAAAGTAGCTGACACGGGCCTCTTTAGTGAAAATATTGATTTTTTGCAACAGTTTAATGCCTACATGCAGGGAAACATCACTGCAACGAAATTGTATGCCTATTTAGATGGTTTAAATCTTGATGACAGTGAAGATAAACGCTACTTAATCAAGTGCAAAGACTCTAATTCGCTTGATACGACTCAGGATGTTAAACAGGCTTATCAGAACATTGCAGAATCTATTTTCAATTTTCTTGATTATAATTTGTACGCAAAGCGTGCAACTATTCATCAAGTATTGCAGCAGCAGGTTACGCTAGGGATGTAATTTGCACGAGTTAAATAAGTCTCGCAGAGGATTTAACTCTTTGTTAGGCAAATAGTGTAAGCCTTGACGATGCTGTTGCTTCATCAAGGCGGCTAGATTTTTCCAAGCGATTATTTATTAATAATCTGAATAGCATCATCCCTGTCTGCCGCAAGAATTTCCATAAGATAGCGGTGTAATACCGCTGCCTCTGAAGCTAAACCAATAAGATGATTTTGCTCATCCAGAACAGCAATTTCTCCCGCAGAGCTCTCTCCAAGTTTTTCAATGTAGTTAATTAAGGGTTCATTGTGGTAGACACAAAACTCAGGTTTTTGCGCTAAGTTGCAGAGAGCCAAAGCAGGGGCGTCTGGAAGGGACTCCAGTAATTCGTGACAACTGACTAACCCTACAAAGCGACCTTCCGTCTCTTCCAGAGCAATCACGTTTAAATCGGTGTCTGCCGTTTTTTTAGCAGCTGAATTAATAGACGTTTGCAAGGAGACACGCAGGGGATTATTCAATTGCAAATCACTAAAGGTTAATTCCCTTAAACGACCAATATCTCGCGGTCCTAAAAGGTCATTACCACGCACATGAAAACGCCAGGTTGAGAATGAATAGCCAAACCAATAGCGCGTTAAATGGCTGGCGATGATAACGGTAATTGCAGTAGTGACCACTCCTGTTTGCAATCCTGCTGTTTCAACCATCAGCAAAACAATGGCGATAGGAGTACCAATGATAGAGGTCGCAACGCCAGCCATGCCAGCAACTACTGCCAAATCAAGTGGAAGTGTAGGGCCAAAAACAGGAACTAACAAAAGACCATGGACCAGATAGCCGAGAGTCGCTCCAAGAAATAAAGAAGCAGAAAATAATCCTCCTCTGAATCCAGACCCTACACAAGCGACCGAAGCAGCAATTTTAGCAATCAAGAGTAACATCATTGCCCCTAATAAATTATTTCCCGCAAGAATTTCATTAATGCTATGATGGCCGGGGCCCATCACTTCAGGCACACGCAAGGAAATTAAGCCTAGAAGCAACGCACCTAAGGTTGGCTTGGCAATCGTGGGAATGTGAAAAGAAGAGAGGCTTTTTTCAAAACCAGTTGTTCCCCGCATTACAGCAATACCAATTACTGCAGCAGAAATTCCGGTTAAAATTGCTAAAGGAAAATGCCATAAAGCAGGCGGTCCTATATCACTGGCAAGGAAAATGGGTTGATAGCCGATGAAAATATAAATAATGTGGCTGCTCATTGCGCTTGCCAATAGGGTAGGGAGTAAAGCGCGCATGGCATAGCCACCTACCACCAGTTCCAGCGCGTAAAAAGTACCAGCAAGAGGTGCCCCAAAAATTGCGGCGATACCTGCACCAGTACCACAGGAGACAAGTATTCTAAGATCGCGTCGTTCGAGTTTTAACTTTTGACCAAGGAAGCTTAAACAGCCTGCGCCAAGCTGAGTCATGGCTGCTTCAAATCCAACCGAACCACCAATGGTGATAGAAACAATCGATAGACCTACCAGCACCAAACTGTCGCCTAAAGACATTTTACCACCTTCCAGGGCATTTGCTTCAACCGGGTCAACGATAGCCAAACGTTTAAAACGCCCGGCAAGGCGCAAAAGCCATCCAAGGAAAATGCCACCTAACACAGTAACCAGCATAATACGCCAGGAAGGAACGGTCGCCGGACTATACAAATTAACATTCGCGCCGAACAAGAGGATTTGCAGGAAACCAACACCAATACGAATACCGGCAACTGCTGTGCCAATGAATAAGCCACCAATAGCTGCAAGCGCCAGCATTTTACTATTAGTAAACTGTTGCGAAGGTGATTCTGTTGAATGAGCATTGGAATGATAAATCATGCAATCCCTTCATCGGCTAACTGAGTAAAATAAAGTTTAAGGATATACCCGGGCCACAATTATTAAAAGTTATGTGGAGAGATTTTGCCAGGAAAACTAGAGATGCCTCGGAAGGATAGGTGTAATTTTGGCTTTATTCCTACTTTTTATTGGTATAGAAAATAAGATAAATTAAATGACTACTTTCTTCTTTAGAGAATAAAATGAAAGGACGATTTTTTAAGGCTGCTAAGCAGCAACTCAGCTTTGAGGATTATCTGCAGGAAACTCTCATCCTGGCAAGACGAATTGTTGAAATTTCTCCTGGCAGGCAACGTTTTACCGGTGCACAATTTGAACTGGCGCTTGTCTCATTCGGTGATCTTAAGGCATTGAAAAAGGAAATGGATCCCACAATTAATGTACAATTTCCCCCGCTAAAGTGTGATTGGCTGGCAGGTTTTGATTGGTTAGACTTGGCGGTAAGTTATTGTGATAAAGATGCGATTGCCTATTTTCAGGAAAAGTTAGATAACAATACCTTTTATAGCGTTTATAATCAGTATAAAACACAGGTGCGTCCTGATTGCGCCCTGCGGCACCACGAGTCAACGGTCCAGGATTCCAAGTATAATGGTTAATTTGAACCTTATTTAGGCATTGCTTCGGGATTTTTTTCTGGAATTGGAGCTTCTTTTTGGGGCTTATTTGCGTTGTACTATCATTACTATTATTAAATTACCGTAACTATCGCACTGGAAATGCTTAAATTTTTAAATACGCACTTTCGCTTTTCTTTAAATGCAGGTCAATCACCTACTCATTTCAATTTGGTACGCTATTTACGCGAGCAAGGTTGGCATTCCAGTCGTTTTAATTGGCAAGCAAAATTTAGTGATAAAAATTTGCAATTTAATTTGCAAGCTGCACAATGCCTTGAATATAAACACCTCTTAGCTCGACTAATTGCTCATTATTGCCCCGACGTGATGCCACTAACTTATTGCATTAATGATAAAAATTGGCCAATCATTTTAGGAAAAATTGCAGATGAATTTAACTGTTCATCTGAATCCACTTCCGTTTGGATTTTAAAGCCGGCATTATTGAATAATGGCGAAGCCATCAAAATTTTTCGGAACCTCGCTGATGTGGAAAATCATTTTTTAGGAAGCGCAAGATTCGGGGGAGAGCATGTATTACAGCGCTATATTACCAATCCGCATTTGCTAAGACCTCCCGCAGGACATAAATACAGTATTCGTATGTTTGTTATCTTTACCAATTATGCTGGCGTTTATCTTTATCCTCAAGGTTACTTTAATGTGGCTTTGCATCCTTTTGAGGAGAATCAATTTGCCGATTTACGCTCTCATTTAACCAATGAACATTTGCATCATGATGAAGCCAATGTTGTGCAAATCCCTGCCTGGCGGTTTGATTTTTTTGACAAGTTGTATCCCTCTATTAAACAAATTACTACCATCACAACGAAAGCATTACAGCAACAATATCCTCAAGCGTTTATTGTAGAGAAAGAGAAAACACTGGCAATTTTCGGCTTTGATTTTATGGTAGACAGCAATCAGCGTGTTTGGTTGCTGGAAGCAAACCATGGTCCGTGTTTTCCTATCAGTGAGGATCACCCGCTACAAAAGTATTTATATTATGATTTTTGGCAAGCGTTTATTAAGGCTTTTGTATTACCCATTGCCTCTCTATCCGATACCACTAACAGTGAAAAGCTATTTGACCTTATACAAGGAAATTTTACCTGGTTAGAAAGGACGTAAACGTTCCGTTGCTCTAGTCCGCAGTGGATTTAGATCCAATGAACAATTGAGAAGGTTGATAAAGCGATGGTATCGCTTAAGGCATTCAAACTTACTTCTGGCTAATTGTATTTAGATAATATCCGCATATTTGGTATACAGTTTGCTAAACTAAACAGTAAAAGCAAAACAATAGAATTGGGGGATACTATGAAGCAATTGATTTTGCATCCCACCGAAATCAGTCAATGGCACGCGCTTGTTAATGAAGCGCAGGCTTCTACTCATTTGGTTCTCAATGAAACTACAGAAAGCTACCTGGTGTTTTTACTCATGCGATTTTCTCAAGGACCGCGATTGATTGAGTCTGTTATTGCTCTTGATTTTCTTGAATCAATGAACAATCCTCGTCGACAAGTTGAATTATTAAAAGACGTGGGTGATAAAAGTTTGTTATTTTGTGGACTTTTTCCTGGCATTGCCAAAAAAAGACGCGTTAGCCTTGAGTATTTTTCTGATATAGGTCAGGCCGCCTACCTTACAGTGGGTGAGCTTTATGAGAATCAAACTGCTGATTTATATTTCCAACTCAGCGAGCAATTTCTATCCCTTCAACAAATTTTACGAGCGATGCGAGGAGAATTTCTGGGAAGCTCTTTTCCAGAAGCTATCTTATTATCGAAGATTGATTCCTCTCTGCAATAATAAGCGTGCAGGAGTTTTAGCTTCTGCCGCATTATTGTTAGGTAAAACTAAATAGTTCTCTCCAATGACGGTTCTAATCCATTGATAAGCAGGATGTTTTTTAGAGGACACAAGGGATAAATGGATGGATTTACCCCGATTTTCCATATAGGTAGGTTGATAGCGAATTTTATTAATGACGGTATTGCCATTTTCTCCCTTGTTTAAATGAAGTGACAGTAACCCACTGGCGCGATTTTTTAAACTGCCTTGATTAGAGATAAAGTTTCCCAGTGAATAAGCGACAAATACTTTTTTACCGGTTCCAGCAGTTATCCAATCAAAAGGTTGAACACAATGTGGGTGCGAACCAAGAATCGCAAGCGCACCTGCTTCAGCAAATTCTTTGGCTAACATACGCTGTGCTTTGGTCGGCTGTGTTTGGTATTCTATACCCCAATGTGGGGTGACAATGACTGCATCATGCGTTTTGGCAAGTTTATTAATTAATTGCAGGACTTGTTGTTTATCCCGGTAGCAATGAAGGACTTGCCGATATTTATCCGCTATCCCATTTGTATCTTGCGTACAGGCTAACCAAGCAATGGATAGATCATTAACGGTAGTTTCAGCAAACCAGGCATCCTCACTGTTCTGACGTCTTGTGCCGGTAAAAGCTATTGCATTTTCTTGCAAGACAGCAATGGTTTTATCAATACCAATACTCCAGCGATCCAGCGTGTGATTGTTCGCGGTGGAGACAATATCAAATCCAGATTGCTTTAATGCCTTAATCAAAGAGGGCGGGTAATTAAACATGGGAAAAGAAGTATAGGCTTCCTTAAGACTTAATGTATTATTGCCTCGACGATCGAGCATTTCTGCTGCAGGTCCTTCTAAATTACCATAAGTAATATCTGCCTCATGCAATTGAGGTAACACAGCAAGCCACAGTGCGCTAAATCCTTTTTCCATGCCTGTTTGTTGCAGCCGTGCATGAAGAAGTATATCGCCAACGGCAATAATATGAACATTACTGGCAAACACTGGGGAAAATAGCCAAAAACCAAACACAAGGATTAGTTTTGACATTTAATTCTCTAAATGAGCCTTTAAGACTATTTTTTATACATAAGCTGTGCCAATTAATAATCTTTATGCAAAAATTATTTGCGGAATAGCATGGTCACATCAATTGGATCAAAACAATATTGTTTATTGCAAAAATCACAGGTGACTTCAATTTGTCCTCTTTCTGCAAGCAATTGTTTGGCGTCCTCTTCACCAATAATGGTTAAAACCTGTTTCATTTTTTCTTCACTGCAGCGACATTTAAAACTGGCTGTGCGACTGTCAAAAAGACGAACCTCAGTTTCATGGTAGAGACGATAGAGTAAGGTTTGATTATCCAGAGTTAATAACTCATGCTCACTGACGGTTTGTCCCAGTTGTACGGCATATTCCCAAAACTGCTCGCGCTGCTGAGTATCTTGACCAGGCATCAGTTGCAAGAGCATGCCTGCGGCCATGTCATCATTGACAGCAAGCCAAACACGGCTGGCAATTTGTTCTGATTGAGCAAAATAAGCCATTAAATTTTCACTCATCGAAGTGGATTGAATGGGTACTACACTTTGATAAGCTTGCGTGTGATTGTATTGATTAATGGTTAAGACCATCTGTCCTTTTAAGAACGCTTCAGCATAATCGATTACTTGCAGTCCCTCTTCATATTTTGCAAAGGCTCTCAAGCGCAGAAGATTGTCACATTGTACAATGAGCAATGGGAGACGCTTATCACCTTGGAATTGTAGACTTAAATCCCCTTTAAATTTGATACTTCCTGTCAGGAGCAGGCAAGACACAAGGGCTTCACCCAAAAGATTTTTTATCATGGCGGGATAGGGGCGTTGCCTCATGATTGTTTGATAAGTTTCCTGGAGATGAGCAATTTCCCCACGTATGCTGGCATTCTCGAAAATAAAGCGCTGCAAGGAATCTGTTTCTTTCATTATAGACCTGACGAAATCTGCAATACCATTATTCTACCATAAATAAGATTGCACGCCTCGATGAGGCGCGAGATAATGATCTTTTTTTGTGCGAGATTAAGAGACGATGTTAAATTCTCAACAAATGGCAGCTGTGCAGTATATTGATGGCCCTTTGTTGGTATTAGCCGGTGCTGGGAGTGGTAAAACGAGTGTAATTACACAAAAAATAGCTTATTTGCTGGAAAAATGTGGTTATGCGGCAAGTAGTGTTTACGCGGTTACCTTTACTAATAAAGCCGCTAATGAAATGCGAGCCCGGGTGGGTTTAGTGTTACCTGCTAGCGTGCGACGAGGGTTAAAAGTAGCCACTTTTCATACCCTGGGATTAACGATTATTAAGCATCATGTTGCATTGTGCGGTTTAAAGGCAGGATTTTCTATTTTTGATAGCGAAGACTGTCTTCAACTGTTAAGAAGTTTTCTGCCGACAAGCAAAGCAACAGAACGTGATTATTTACTGCAAATTCAACAGTGTATTTCTCGCTGGAAAAATGAATTGTTAAGTCCTGAAGAGGTGGTAAAGCGTCACCATGAATCTGCAGTTGATGAAGAACTTCTACGAATTTATCCTGCCTATCAACAGGCGCTCAAAACTTACAATGCGGTCGATTTTGATGATTTAATTCGTTTGCCTGTCAATTTGTTGAAGAATCACCTGGAAGTACGAGAGAAATGGCAAAATAAAATTCGTCATTTACTGGTTGATGAGTATCAGGATTCTAATACCTGTCAATACCTGCTGGTCAAATTACTTACAGGGATTCGGGCACAATTCACTGTAGTGGGTGATGATGATCAGTCAATCTATGCTTGGCGTGGTGCCAGGCCTGAAAATTTGGCGCAGTTACAAAACGATTACCCGCAGCTTAAAGTGATTAAACTCGAACAGAATTACCGCTCGACCGGACGTATTTTACATGTGGCCAATCATTTGATTGCTAACAATCCCCATTTATTCAGCAAAAAGTTGTGGAGTGCCTTGGGTCATGGAGAACCATTGCGTGTAGTCGTGTGTAAAGACGAGAATGATGAAGCAGAACAAGTGGTTGCTGATTTAATCAGCCATAAATTACGTAATCGTACGCAGTATGGTGATTATGCTATCTTATATCGTGGTAATCACCAATCACGTATTTTTGAAAAAATTTTGCGCCATCACAGTATTCCCTATCGTATTAGTGGTGGACAGTCGTGGTTTGCACGTAGTGAAGTAAAAGATGTATTTGCCTATCTAAAACTATTGTGTAATGAAGCAGATGATGCAGCCTTTTTAAGAGTCATTAACACCCCAAAACGAGGAATTGGCGAAACGAGTCTGGATGCTTTAGGAAATTACGCACAGAGTAAAGGGCAAAGTCTCTACCATTGTGCAGATCATTTGGCGTTAACTGAACGATTAACAGAGAAGCCTCGTGCAGCATTGCTGCATTTCAAGCAGTGGTTTGAGGAAATTAAACGGCAACTTGAAAGAAAATCGGTGGTTGAGGTGTTGCGTGAAATGGTTGAGGACAGTGGTTATGAAGCTTACGTTTATGAACAATGTGATACACCCACTAAGGCACAAAAGCGCATGGAGAATGTATGGGAACTGATTGAATGGGTAGGACGCCTGCTTGCAAAAAATAGCGATCAACGATTAACAGATGTAGTTAACAAATTGATTCTAATAGATATTTTAGAGCAAGCTGATGAACAGGATAGTGAAACCCTACAACTAATGACCCTGCATGCCTCCAAAGGTTTAGAATTTCCCTATGTGTATTTGGTCGGCATGGAAGAAGAGTTATTACCGCATCGGGTGAGTATTGATGAAGATCAAATTGAAGAGGAGCGCCGTTTAGCCTATGTAGGCATTACTCGTGCGCAAAAGGAATTGTGTTTAACCCTGGCAAGGCAACGTCGACGCGGTGGTGAACTTCAGGATTGTCAACCGAGTCGTTTTCTAGAAGAATTGCCTCAGGATAGTTTGGAATGGTTTGGTAAAACTGGTGAAAAAAATGAAGCTAAAGCAAAGGCGATGGCCAAATTTCATTTAGCTGGGCTAAAAACTCTATTGCAAGATTAGGGAACATTCCTATAAATCCAATTCGCGGCGGTGTTAGTGGATGCCTTTTATTTACCGTGTATAAGCACGGCAAATAAAAGACATAGAATTATCTTTAAGCGGCAGGAGTGCTGATTGTTGATGGTAATTTCTCCTCAATAAATTCCTGAGTTTTAGTTTTAGCCCCAGCGTTACCAAAGAAACGTTGCTGACTATAAATGAGTTTTTGTTTTTCGTCTTCCAGACGCTGTGCAACGGGAGCATCTTCCAGTAAATCATTTTGTAAGCTGTTAAGTGCTTCGATTTTTCGATTGGCAACCCCCTTATTCCATACTACTTTTTCTAAATGCTTTTCTTTAAAACGCTCAATGCGATAAATAGCATAATGAGCCTGCCAATTTTTAGAAGGTTGAACTGTTCCCCTTAAATTAACATGGCTAATTTCCTGTTGACCTATTTGTTTTTCCCAGGCTTCTTTAAAATTTAATACATTGCGTGACGTATTCATATTTCTTTGGCTTGCCCAGGAATCCCAGGCCGCGGCAAGCGCGTACAAAGGAGCGAATAGAGTTTTAAGAAGTCGGGTAGGTATGTCTACATTATGATCATGACCGTGACCTGTGCCTAAACGCTCTTTTAGAAGCGCTTTGGTGTGTGCTGAGGGTTTATTAGGCTCATGCTGATGAGACATATTCAGCTCAACGTGATGGAATTCTTCATGGTCATGGTGGTCATGATGATGCTCACCATGCCCGTGATCGAAGAAATAATGCGCATCTTCAAAGCCTTCGCTGATAATCCCGAGCAAAGCTGAGAGAATCTCGGGCACACCAGGAACCCTATCAGCAGTGACACCAATACTGATTAAATGCCCTAAAAAGAACAGGACACGCAAAGGCGTCACTGTAATTTTTAATAGCAGACGAGCTGGGTTGATTATTTGTAGTCCATTTTCTCGAGAGCGGAGATTATGCCAGCCATCCACAATTGCTTTACCAACGCGTTTTAACAGACCGTGTTTAGCTTTGGTAGCGTGATCAATTAATTCCAACGACTCACTTGTATTTTGTAAATTAAATACCAGGGAAGACATACCCGTAATAAGAGGATTAATAACCCCCATTACAAAACTGGGTAACTTTCCCATCCAGCTAAATAGAGGGCGTGTATTTTTGGCGACTGTCCACCAGGTGCCTGCTGTACAGATAGTAAGAGCAACTGCCAGACTTACTAATAAAATGGCGGCTGTGGCGATAAATACAGAACGAATGGTCAGACCGTTTGATAAGTCATGACGAATTTTGTGATACCATTTACGAATGGTGTCATTATTAATCATGTCAGTTACTGCATTGAAGGTGAGAAAACCATAGGCAGCACCAGCAACGACAGCCATAGGAACAATTAAAAAGGGTAATGTGGTAAAAGGGATAGCTGCTAAAAGAGGGATAGCAGCAAATGCGTCAACCAATAAATAAGTAGTCCCCAGCCCCATAAAGGCACCAGCTAGAATACTAAAGAGCTTGACATAATTGTAAGCACTACGACGTTCTTTAAATTTCCTTTGCCACTCCTCCTTCTCATGCTCATGCAACCATTTTTTCAATTGGTATTCATAGTTTTTTACTGGGGTATCGTGAGGTCCATCCTCTGTCGTTTGACTAAAAAGCTGCTTTGCAAACCATTTTTCCATATTCCGCAAGGCTTTTTCGATGCGTTTTTTATCTGCAAGACTGTGACTGTCCAAACGTTTATGCGAAAATAAATGCAATAAATTTAACTGCCTTTCATAGTCTTTAAAAAATTCAGGACAATTAGTAACGTCGGTATTGGGAAAATGTTTGAGTAAGTACTCATTCGCTAAATGATGCTTTAGATAATCGCGTTTAAAAAATAACTTATTTAATGCTCCTCTGATGTTTTGTAAATAAATTTCTCCCTCATAGGCAACAGAAAGTACAAAGGCACCGAGCGCAAGAGAAACTACCGGCGATAAAACAAACATACCTCCAAAGCTTAAGAAACCAAGAATCAAACTTGCTCCCATAGTTAATAAGGCCAGGAGAAGATAGTAAGGGATTTTTTTTGTTTTCATTGTTCACCAAATAGACAGGACAAAAGAGAAATGAAACTTTATAACAAATGAAAATGATTATCAATAACCTTGCGAGCAAAAAATCACGTCATCCTGCTTGAGCTAAGTAAGCGAGGATTAAAATAAGGGGTGACATAATTTTCATTCATCATGTACCATGATAACGATTTAACCATGTTAACAAAGGAGTGATGATGCGCTTTACTCAATGGATGGCAGTACTATCCACCAGTTTTATTTTGGCAACCAATTCACTTGCGGCTAGTACTATTCCTACGGTGGAACAATTGCAAGTGCCCCAATGTCTGGCTACAAAATTGCCTTCCTATATGGTGCTGGCTGAGAACAAGGATTTTAAAATTATTGAAGTTCCAGTTGCTGAGGTCACTAAAATTGCTCTGAAAGCTGATGAAGTGCATTGCGGGCGTTTTATTAACGTTAGCAATCGTTTAGCCAAGACTACCGTACATTCCAAAAAACAAACAGCACAAGCGCTTTTGGCAAAGTCTTCAATAAATACTGCAGTGCAGTCGGAAGTAATGTATGAAGTTAAACATGAAGCGGAGGTTACTCAGGCACTGGAGCAGGTTGATTCTCAGCATATTATAAATACGTTAACTCATTTAACCTCCTATTATAATCGCTCTGCTACGACAAAACGAGGTAAAGAAGTTGCGCAATGGCTAAAGCAGCAGTTTGAAACGATGGCTGCAAACTATGGTCGTAACGACACGATGACTTATTTTGTTGAAACCGGTTGGTATAAGCAACCTTCTCTAGTCACCATCATTGGAAAAAATTTAAAAGAACCGGCTATTGTTATTGGCGCCCATATGGACACTCTGGATGGTCGTATGCCTGGTGCGGGAGATGATGGTAGTGGTTCTTCCAGTGTAATGGAGATAGCTCGTGTTCTGTTAGCTGCGAAATTGGAACTAAAGCGTCCTATTTATATCATTTGGTATGCCGCTGAAGAGCGTGGTCTCGTAGGTTCCCGTTATGTAGTGAAGGATTTTCAGGAAAAAGCTATCCCTGTTAAAGCTGCTATTCAATTTGATATGACTGGTTTTCGCAATGATCCTATGGATCAAACAATGTGGGTATTCCGTGATTACACAGATAAACCTCTGAGTAATTTTATGGTTAATCTCATTCAAACTTATGTCAAAGTTCCAGTCAATTTCTCTAAATGTGGTTATGGTTGTAGTGATCATGCCTCCTGGACAGAAGCAGGTGTGCCCGCAGCATTTCCTTGTGAAACAAGCTTTGAAGATCATAATCCCTATATCCATTCTGTACATGACACAATGGATTTACTCTATCCAGAACACATGGCTAATTTTGCCAAACTGGGAATTGCCTTTGCTATTGAACTGGCTAGTGAATAGTAACACTTTTTACATTACCGCCCCTTCCAGGGGTGGTGTTGATCAGGCTCTCTCGTTATGACTGTTGGTGAAATTAATCTGTCAATCTAGGAATAAAGGGAATGCTATGGGATAATTATTAACCACTTTCAGTAATATTTGTCTATTCATATGAAAATAAAAGCAATTTTATTAATGAGCTCTATTTTTTTCCCTATTGTTTTATTTGCCAGTACTGCGACTTGTCCTTTAGCAAACGGAATCAATGTACTCACTACACAGCGCATTTTAAATATTTGTAAGCACGGCACTGTAATTAAGACTTTTAAAATCGCTCTCGGGTATAAAGGCGTTGGTAAAAAACAAGCAGGCGATAATAAAACGCCAATTGGTTTATATGGGTTAGCTTATCCAAGAAAATCTACTCAGTTTAAAGTCTTTATTCCCATTCTCTATCCAACTTCAAAGCAATTAGCTGCAGGATATACAGGTAGAGATGTCGGGATTCATGGGCCAACCCAGTCATTTAGTTGGTTTAGTTGGTTAAACCACTTACCCAGCGCAACGCGTGGATGCATTGCTGTGGGTAAAAACAATTACATTGAGTACGTGGCTAATTGGGTAAAAGCCAATCCTGGGGCTAAGGTTTTAATTGTCTAAATTCAGACGGAATTTAATATCACCTATTTTTAAAAGGAGAAGGCAGGGTAATTTGTAATTCACAATAAAATTAACCTGAATACAATACTCTGGATGAAAGGCAAGGATGCCAATTTATTAGCATTAATAGAGTAACGGGATGTAGCTTCAGTTGCTCTTTTTACCATAGCCACCACCTCCCGGTGTCTCTATGATAAAAACATCTCCTTGTTGCATTTCTGCTTGAGCACAGCCCCCAAGTTCTTCTATTGTACCGTTGGCTCGCTGAATCCAGTTATGTCCTGTTTTACCGGGTAAACCACCATGTAATCCGAAGGGAGGAATTTTTCGGTGACTGGAGATTATATTGGCAGTCATTGGCTCTAAAAAGCGTAGACGTCGAATTACTCCATCACCCCCGTGATATTTCCCTGAGCCTCCACTACCAGCACGGACTGAAAATTCTTCAAGGAGTACTGGAAAACGCCACTCCAGAACTTCTGGATCAGTGAGTTGGGTATTGGTCATATGAGTATGCACGGCTGAGGCACCATTAAAATTTGGGCCTGCACCGGCACCACCACAGAGCGTTTCATAATATTGATAAGTGGCATTGCCGAAAGTGAAGTTATTACAGGTGCCTTGAGAGGCAGCAACTGCTTTTAAGGCACCTAACAAAGTATCAACTACATATTGTGAAGTTTCAACATTGCCTGCTACGACAGCAGCAGGATAACTGGGATTTAACAAACTGTAGGGTGGAATGATTAAATTGATAGCTTCAAAGCAACCGCTGTTTAAAGGAATATTTTCAGCAATTAAACAACGTAGTACATATAAAATCGCTGCATGGCAAATTGCCGTGGGCGCATTGAAGTTGCCCTGATGCTGCGCTGAGGTACCAGTAAAATCAATGCAAGCTTTTACGGTGGTTTTTATTTTTTTAAGCCGGATATGCACCTTAATTTGACTGCCATCGTCTAATCGATAACAAAAATGGCTGGTTTTAAGTTTGCGAAGAAGCTGTTTCACGGCTAAGCTCGCATTGGTGCGAACATGCTTCATGTAGGCTTGCACTACATTAAGACCAAATTGATTGATTAATTCATTTAACCCATAAATGCCATAGGCATTTGCAGCAATTTGCGCTTTTAGATCCTCAATATTTTGCTTGGGATTGCGTGCAGGATAGGGGCTTGCAGTTAATTTTTGTAGTAAGTCTTTTTCAAGAAAACACCCTCTATCAACAATTTTAAAATTATTAATTAATATTCCTTCTTCTTCTATAGTCTTACTGGTTGCAGGAATAGAGCCTGGAGTAAGGCCACCTATATCAGCGTGGTGACCGCGTGAACCTAAAAAAAATAATAATTTACTGTCATTTGGAGCAAAGAAAGGAGTAATGACTGTGATGTCTGGTAAATGTGTTCCGCCATTGTAGGGGTCATTTAAGACAAAAACATCACCAGGATGTATGGAGGAACGATTTTGACTGAGAATGTTTTTAACACTTGCACTCATTGAACCGAGATGTACAGGAATATGCGGGGCGTTGGCTACTAATTCGCCTTTTTCATCAAAGATCGCACAAGAAAAATCAAGACGTTCTTTAATATTAACGGAGTTGGCTGTTTTTTGTAAAACTTCCCCCATTTGCTCGGCAATATTCATAAAACGATTATTGAATATTTCCAGCATCACCGGATTGGCACGTTTGGAGTGAATTTTCGATGAGGGTAATGGCTGAATGCGCGTTAGTAATAAATGATGTTTGGTGGTAACTTGAGCTTGCCAACCTGGTTCAATGATGGTAGTTGCATTCGTTTCACTGAGAATTGCCAAACCCTTAATGCAATCACCTGGTTTTAACTCATGCCGTTCGTAGAGAGGAACTTGATGCATGTTATTTTGGCTAAATACAGAAACAACTTGTTTCACAGGAATAGCGTTCTGTTGGCGTGAAGAAAGCGGTTCTTCTTTTTCATTAAGTTCGAACTGTTCTGTCACAGTCTCTACCAAAATTCCCTCAATAATAAGGTTTTTGTTTAAATCTGCAAAACCAAATTGGGCGCGATGTTGGTTAATAAAAGCGTTTTTTATTTGCTTTAATGAGCCATAGTCAACAGCGAGCATGGTATCTGAGCCTTCATAGCGCAAATGAATCTGCCGTCGATGAACGACCTCTCGCAGGAGTCCTTGTGCTCTTAATGCTTCATCATTAGCCTGCTCTAAATCGTGGTATTTTGCTACTAAGACAGGTAATACAGCAGCAGTTAAGGGTTTTTCGACAGGGAATTCGCGTAAAATCCTTACTTCTGCCAAGCCTATCCCATAAGCTGATAACACGCCGGCTAAAGGGTGAATTAAGATAGTTTTTATATTTAAGTTATCAGCAACCAAACAGGCGTGCTGACCGGCAGCTCCGCCAAAACAATTTAAAAGATACTCGCCAATATCATAACCACGCTGGACAGAGATTTTTTTAATAGCATTGGCCATGTTTTCAACGGCGATGCGTAAATAACCTTCTGCTACTTGTTCAATCGTTTGTTGTCTGTCCGTTGCCTGATTAATGTTGGTGGTTAGCTGCTGAAATTTTTTTCGCACACTGTTTATATCAATGGGTTGATTACCCGTTTTACCAAACAGTTTTGGAAAAAATTTGGCTTGAATTTTCCCCAGTATTACATTGCAATCAGTAATGGTTAATGGACCACCTCTTCCATAACAACAAGGCCCTGGATTAGCACCAGCAGAGTCTGGTCCTACTGTAAAACGTAAGCCATCAAAATGTAAGACGGAGCCACCTCCCGCAGCAATGGTGTGAATAAGCATCATGGGTGTTCGTAATCGTATTCCCGCAAATTCACACGCATAATGGCGCTCGTATTTGCCTGCAAAGTGGGAAACATCTGTAGAAGTACCACCCATATCAAACCCAATCACTTTATTAAATCCTGCTTGTTGACTGGTTTTAACCATGCCCACCACACCACCGGCAGGACCTGAAAAAATACTTTCTTTACCTTTGAATCCTTTAATATTGATTAATCCGCCGTTGGACTGCATGAAGAATAAAGGAATGTGTTTCAGCTGCTTTTGCAAGTTACCAATATAGCGATGCAAAATGGGTGAAAGATAAGCGTCAACTACCGTAGTATCACCGCGACCAACTAACTTCATGACAGGGGCAACTTGATGGCTCACTGAGATTTGTTGAAATCCAATTTGCTGGGCAAGTCGAGCAAGAGTTCTTTCATGTTGTTGAAAGCGATATCCATGCATTAACACAATGGCTATGGCGCGATAACCTTGATTATAGGCTTGCTGCATACAGGTCTCTGCATGCAAGGAATCCAGGGGTTGCAAAACATTCCCTTTGGCATCGATACGCTCTTTTATTTCTATCACATGCTCATACAGTAAAGAAGGCAGCACAATGTTTAAGGCAAAAATTTCAGGTCGTTTTTGATAACCTATACGTAAGACATCACCAAAGCCTTGCGTTATTGCCAATACGACGGGTTCACCCTTACGCTCCAATAAAGTATTGGTGGATAGTGTGGTTCCCATTTTTACAAAGGCAATGTTTTGGTCTGAAATAGATTGTGTGGTTTTAAGTTTGAGCAATTCTTTGATACCTTGAATAACTGCATCTTCAGCAGCTTCAGGGTTATCAGAAAGAAGCTTACGAGTAAGTAGCTGGCCTTGTGGATTGCGTGCAACGATATCAGTGAATGTACCGCCACGGTCTATAAAAATTTCCCACCTGGATTGTGACATGTGATGCCTCCATGCTGTCTGCAGCAATCGAACAGACCCTATATTCTATAATTTTAGAAGAGATAAATCACTGAGTTATAATGAATGCCAAAGCGGTAACTCGCCTCATGCTAGGCGGTGATGTGATGCTGGGACGGCTGGTTAAGGAAGCAATTAGGTTAGAGGGGATAGATTATCCTTTAGGTAAAATTGCTCCTTTATTGCGTCCAGTGGATGGGGTCATCGTGAATCTGGAATGTGCGATTACCACCTATCCTTATCATTGGTCTGGTGCTGAAAAGGCTTTCTATTTTGGTGCGCCACCTGAAGCGGCAAGAATACTTGCGAACTGCGGTGTAAAGCTGGTTAGTCTTGCCAACAATCATATTCTTGATTTTGATAGAGAAGGGTTGCTAGATACTTTGGATTCTCTTAATCAGGAAAATATTGTTTATGCAGGAGCTGGGCATAATGAAATTGAAGCTTATAAACCGGCTGCTGTTCAAATAAAATCTCATAAAGTTGGCATGGCAGCTTTTTGCGATCATCAACTTGATTTTAGTGCTACCGCCACGCAGCCAGGAATGGCTTATCTTGAACTTAAAAATGAAAGAAAGGCATTAAAGCACTTCGAGTGCAGTTTGCAACAAATGCAATGCTTAGAGGTAACATGGCCAATTTTGTCATTACACTGGGGGCCAAACATGGTGCTGCGCCCTGCAAAAGAATATAGAAAGCTTGCCCATGCGGCCGTTGACATGGGGTATCAATTAATTTTTGGCCATAGCGCTCACGTTTTTCACGGGATTGAAATTTATAACAGGGTGCCTATTATTTATGCTGCGGGTGATTTGGTGGACGATTATTATGTTGACCCGCAATTTAAGAATGATCATCAACTTCTCTTTGAATTGGAAATTACTGAAAAGACAATGACAAGCTTAAAACTTCATCCCATTTTTATCAGTTATTGCCAGGCGCAGCCTGCGAATAAAACACAATTTAATTTTATTGCTGAACGTATGCATACTCTTTGTGCCGAATTTGGAACAAAGACAGAGATAGAAGAGAATGCTTTAATTCTCAAGCTTTAAAAGCTAGCGGCATTTCAGTCGCTTAGTGCCTATCTTTAGAGGGGGAGTTTTTTGCCGGGGGTGGCGGACAATAATATTCGGCAGTAATTTGTCCTGTTTCATCGATTGCATGAAGTGCCACCGGAAATTTCCATAAAGTATATAAGTGTTTTAAAACTTCGGTAGTACTTTCTCCAAGAGGAACACGGTTGTGTTGCGTGTAGCGCAGGGTTAAAGAACGATCGCCCTCCATGTCAACAGAATAAACCTGAATATCTGGTTCAAGATAACCTAGATTGTATTGTCTGGATAAGGCTTCACGAATAATTTGATAGCCTGATTCATCATGGATGGCGCCGACATAAAGATCAGGTTGTCTGTCATCGTCGATGATGTAAAACAATTTAAGTTCACGAATCAAGCCAGGAGACAAATATTGAGCAATAAAACTCTCGTCTTTAAAGTTGCGCATGGCTTTATCAAGACTGGAAAGCCAATCTGTATGAGCCAAATAAGGAAACCATTGCTCATCTTCTTTTGTAGGATTTTCACAAATGCGTTTAATGTCCTGCATCATGTGATAGCCAAGAGTATAAGGATTTATACCGGTAAAATAAGGGCTGTTAAAGGGAGGTTGCATAATAACATTGGTATGATTTTGCAATACTTCAATCATAAATTCATCGGTAACCAAACCTTCATCATACAGTGCATTTAATAAAGTATAATGCCAAAAACAGGCCCAACCTTCGTTCATCACTTTAGTCTGACCCTGCGGGTAAAAATACTGAGCAATTTTTCTTACAATACGCACAATCTCACGTTGCCAGGGCTTCAATAAAGGTGCATTTTTTTCAATAAAATATAAAATGTTTTCCTGAGGCTCCTCAGGAAAGCGTTTCTTATGACCATTTTCATCAACTTGCTTACTTTGGGGAATCGTCCGCCACAGTTCATTCACTTGGGATTGCAGATAAATTTCGCGATTTTGTTGACGAATTTTCTCTTCCTGAATAGACAGTGTGGCAGGATGTTTGTATCGATCAACACCGTAGTTCATTAATGCGTGGCAGGCATCAAGAATAGCTTCCACTTCATCAATACCATAGCGCTGTTCACATTCACTGATGTAGTTTCTGGCAAAGACCAGATAATCAATAATTGCATCCGCTGAAGTCCACATTTTAAAGAGGTAATTATTTTTAAAAAAGGAATTATGACCATAACAGGCATGCGCAATGACTAGCGCTTGCATGGCTATTGTATTTTCTTCCATCAGGTAGGAAATGCAGGGATTTGAATTAATGACTAGTTCATAGGCCAGACCCATTTGGCCGCGCTTATAACTTTTTTCCACACCGACAAAATGTTTTCCAAATGACCAGTGATGATAACCAATAGGCATACCTACAGAGGCATAAGCATCCATCATTTGCTCAGCTGAAATTATTTCAATTTGGTTAGGGTAGGTATCAAGCTTAAAATCTTTTGCCAGCCGAGCAATTTCTTTATCATAAGCTTGAATAAGTTCAAAGGTCCATTCAGCTCCAGTCGATAAAGGTTTTTTTCTCATGTGGTCTTCCTTTTGAATAATTCC
Source organism: Legionella clemsonensis (assembly GCF_002240035.1). Taxonomy (NCBI): domain Bacteria; kingdom Pseudomonadati; phylum Pseudomonadota; class Gammaproteobacteria; order Legionellales; family Legionellaceae; genus Legionella; species Legionella clemsonensis. The sequence continues at coordinate 293,616 of NZ_CP016397.1, forward strand.
CGAAAAACCGGATAAATATCGGCGACATTATCAATATTTTCCATCGCAAAATTTGAATAGGAATTACGTACCTGCTGGTATACTTCCCAAAGACTTTGATGGTGGCGTGGCATAATTTCTATATACGCAAAATACTGCAGTAAAGGCATAATTTTTTCTTGTAGTAACTCTTGGCAGTAGGGAGAGTCAGCATTCCAGTTGTCACCATCTGAGGCTTGAGCCACATAAATATTCCAGGCAGAAGGAGGATAGCGGGCTTCAATAATAGTCGATAACAATTCCAACGCACTGGATACGACTGTACCACCAGTTTCGCGAGAATAAAAGAACTCCTCTTCATTCACTTCTTTAGCTGAGGTGTGATGACGTATGAAGACCAATTCGATTTTTTCATAATTTTTTGTCAGGAAAAGATAAAGCAGAATAAAAAAACGTTTGGCAATATCTTTTTTTGCTTCATCCATCGACCCCGAAACATCCATGACGCAAAACATCACTGCCTGTGTTGAAGGCGAAGGAATGCGAATTCGATTATTATAGCGTAAATCAATGGTATCAATAAAAGGAACGGCTTTAATTTTTTTCTTGAAAAAATCAATGTCTCTTTTCAGCCGCAAGATATCAATTTTTTTCGCATTTGGGTTTGCTTCTAATTGTTCCAGCTCTTCTTCTGCCTGACGTAGCTGTCGTTTATAGGGAGAAGCTAAAGCCATACGGCGCCCAGTAGCCTGCCGCATAGAGCGTACCACGTTAATATTTGTGGGAATACCACTGCTGGTAACTCCAGCACGAATGGTTTTATAGGTGGTCATTTTGGCCAGCTCTTTTTTGACAAGATCGGGTAATTCCAAATCTTCAAAGTAAAGATCTAAAAATTCCTCACGAGAGAGTTGAAAGACAAATTCATCTTCTCCTTCACCGGAATTACTAGCCTGGCCTCCGCCCCCACCATCAGCCCCACCGGATGGACGCTTAATTCGATCGCCGGCTAAGAATTCATCATTACCCGGAAGAATGCGCTCAATGCATCCTCCTTGACCACGATAAAAGCGAGGTTCAGAAATATCGCGCGCAGGAATACTAATTTCTTCGCCCTGGTCAATTTCTGTAATACTACGCTTGCCGACTGCGTCAGAAACGGCTCGCTTGATCTGATTCTTGTAGCGGCGTAAGAAACGCTGGCGGTTAACTGTGCTTTTTTTACCAGCATTTAGCCGTCTATCAATTATTTGCGACATAACCAGAATCCTTATTCATCGCTCATCTTAATCTAAAAGAGCATCAATAGACCGGCTATTAAGACAAGCTAGACATGTCGTTATTGTGACTTACGTACTCGCAAATACCATTCGCACAATAACCTGACTTGCTTGCGGGTATAGCCCTTGTCTACCATGCGAGCAATAAATTCTTCATGTTTTTTCTTATCATCCTCAGAGGCTTTGGCATTAAAGGAAATTACTGGTAATAAATCTTCCGTATTGGTAAACATTTTTTTCTCAATAACCGTTTTTAATTTCTCATAACTGTTCCATACGGGATTTTTTCCATGATTGTTAGCCCGAGCTCTAAGGACGAAATTAACCACTTCATTGCGGAAGTCTTTGGGATTTGAAATACCCGCAGGTTTTTCAATTTTCTCCAGTTCCATATTTAATGAAGCTCGATCAAAAATTTCTCCAGTGTCTGGATCACGATAATCTTGATCCTGAATCCAAAAATCAGCATAGGTAATGTATCTATCAAAAATATTCTGTCCGTATTCAGAATATGACTCGAGATAGGCGGTTTGTATCTCTTTCCCGATAAATTCAACGTACTTTGGTGTCAGGTATTCTTTTAAAAAGGTCAGATATTTTTCATGAAGTTCCTGCGGGAGTTGTTCTTGCTCAATTTGCCGCTCAAGGACGTACAGCAAGTGCACTGGATTGGCTGCTATTTCGCTGTGATCAAAATTGAACACTTTGGACAAAATTTTAAATGCAAAGCGTGTAGAGATGCCGCTCATGCCTTCATCAACACCGGCAAAATCACGATATTCCTGGTAAGATTTGGCCTTTGGATCAGTATCCTTTAAACTTTCGCCGTTATAGACGCGCATTTTGGAATAGATACTTGAGTTTTGTGGTTCTTTTAGACGAGTTAGTACAGAAAATTGAGCAAGCATATCCAGAGTTCCAGGAGCACAAGGTGCTTCCTTCAATGAGCTATGGTCGACGAGTTTTTTGTAGATTTTTAATTCCTCTGAAACGCGCAGGCAATAAGGAACTTTGACAATGTTGATGCGATCAATAAAGGCCTCATTGTTTTTGTTATTACGAAAAGATTGCCATTCCGCTTCGTTTGAGTGTGCCAGGATAATGCCTTCAAAGGGAATTGCTGATAAACCTTCTGTTGCATTGTAATTTCCTTCCTGAGTTGCTGTTAGCAGGGGATGAAGGACTTTAATTGGCGCTTTAAACATTTCTACAAATTCTAATAACCCACGGTTAGCGCGACATAGACCTCCTGAGTAGCTATAAGCATCGGGGTCATCTTGAGAAAACTCTTCAAGTTTGCGGATATCCACTTTACCAACGAGAGAAGAAATGTCTTGATTGTTTTCATCCCCAGGTTCGGTTTTGGCAATGGCTATTTGTTTTAAACGAGAAGGTCTTACTTTCACTATTTTAAATTGACTAATGTCGCCGTTATATTCTTGCAAGCGTTTAACTGCCCAAGGGGACATCACATAACGCAGATGACGCGTGGGAATGCCAAACCGCTCAAAAAGCAATTCACCGTCCTCCTCAGGATCAAACAAGGAAAGGGGTGAGTCAAATACAGGTGAGCCTTTGATCGCGTAAAAGGGAACTTTTTGCATAAGATCTTTCAATTTTTCTGCCAAAGAGGACTTACCGCCTCCTACAGGACCCAAAAGATAAAGAACCTGCTTTGTTTCCTCAAGCCCTTGAGCGGAGTGTCTTAAAAAGCCTACAATTTGCTCAATAGGTTCTTCCATACCAAAAAATTCTTTAAATACAGGGTATTGATGAATGACTTTGTTTGAGAAAAGACGGGAGAGCACGGGGTCGTGGCGTGTATCAATTCGTTCAGGTTCGCCAATAGCCATTAGCAAACGCTCAGCTGGATTAGCGTAGGCAGAAGGATCTGTGCGACACAGCTCCAGGTATTCGTTCAGGGTTAACTCTTCTTCCTTATTATCAACGAAGCGTTGCGTATAACCTGCTAAAAAATCTTGTGTATTCATAAGTCTCCCCTTGTACTAATCCCTGCCTGTTATGGGAAAAGAAAGCTTTTCTTTAAACCTCAAAATTTTTGCATTTCGCCCCTAAAAGCGAGACACTATCTAAACTTATTATAGTCCCTAGTCACATAGTTTAGTCAGAAATTTAATAAAAAATTCAATCTATTATTTTAATATTTTCAATTTATAGCAAGATTAGGAGCAAACTCCATGCCAGACACGACAATCTATCTAAAAAATTATCAACCTCCTGTTTTTGCGGTTAATAGTGTAGCACTTAATTTTGACCTCTATGATGATCATGCATTGATTACTAGTCAATTGGAATTAAAACGCCAGCATCCAGGTGTGTTGCATTTGTACGGTGATGAATTGGAATTAGTTAGTGTGCATAGGAATAATCAGCAACTTACTGAGGCAAATTATGAGTTACAGGATGGGGATTTATTCATTAAAGATTGTCCTGACGAGTTCAGTTTAACTATCGTTACTCGTATACGCCCGCAAGAAAATACTCAATTATCAGGCCTTTATCGTTCCAACCATCTATTCTGTACCCAATGTGAGGCGGAGGGATTTCGACGGATTACCTTTTTTCCAGATAGACCGGATGTTTTAGCACCTTACAACACTCGGATTACTGCAGATAAACACAAGTACCCTGTTTTACTTTCCAATGGTAATTTAATTGGCTCTGGTGAGTTACCGGATGGGCGCCACTGGGTTAAATGGCAGGATCCATTTAAAAAACCTTCTTACCTCTTTGCTTTAGTAGCAGGTGATTTAGCTTGTATTAAAGACAGCTTTGTAACATGTACTGGTAAGCAAGTTGATTTGCGCCTTTATGTAGAACCTGGAAATGAGGACAAATGTGCTCACGCGATGGCTTCATTAAAGCGGGCAATGCGTTGGGATGAAGAAGTGTATGGTCGTGAATATGATTTATCCATTTTTATGATTGTTGCTGTCAGTGATTTTAATATGGGTGCGATGGAAAACAAGGGATTAAACATTTTCAATTCCAAATATATTTTGGCGCGACCAGATACCGCAACTGATCAAGATTTTACTGATATAGAAGGTGTTGTAGGTCATGAATATTTCCATAACTGGACCGGGAATCGTGTCACCTGTCGCGATTGGTTTCAACTGAGTCTCAAAGAGGGATTAACTGTTTTCCGTGATCAAGAGTTCTCGCGCGATATGAATTCTCGTGATGTGAATCGCATTCAAGATGTTAAAGTATTACGTAATACTCAGTTCCCCGAAGATGCTGGCACTATGGCCCATCCTGTCAGACCTGACTCTTACCAGGAGATTAATAACTTCTACACGGCGACTGTTTACAATAAAGGTGCTGAAGTAATTCGTATGCAGCACACTTTATTAGGCAAGGAAGGCTTTCGTCGTGGCATGGATTTGTATTTTGCACGGCATGATGGTCAGGCAGTAACCATTGATGATTTTGTCGCGGCGATGGAAGATGCCAATCAGGTTGATTTTACCCAATTTAAACGATGGTATAGTCAGGCTGGAACACCAGAAGTGCATGTTTCTAGACATTTTAGTGGTGATACGCTCACTTTAACCATGAAACAAACTTGTCCACCGACGCCGGAATGTACTGACAAAAAACCCTTCCATATTCCTATTCGTGTGGCTTTATTGAATAAAAAAGGCTTGCAACTACCCATTGAAAAAGAGATTTTAGAGTTAAAGGAATCGGAGCAGGTATTTAGCTTTAGTGGACTGAAAGAAGAGCCCGTTGTTTCATTGCTACGAGATTTTTCAGCACCAATAAAATTGCATTTGCAACAGGATGAAAACGAATTATTGGCTTTGTTACGTTTTGAGTCAGATGGTTTTGCCAAATGGGATGCTGCTCAGCGGTTAGCCCTCAATTGCATGGCCGTATATTTTAATTCACCGCCAAAAGAATGGAGTATACCAGAAGCACTACTTGCGGCTTATCGCCATGTTTTAATGGATGAATCACTTGATCATGCGCTTCGAGCCCAAATTCTCATGCCGCCCGCATTTGAAGAAGTTGCAGCTTGTTTAACCACAGTTGACGTGGATGCAGTTGAAGCTGCACGTGATTTTTTCCGCAAGGAGCTGGGCTTGTATTTATTGGAGGAGGCCCATGCGCTCTATCAGCGTTTGTGGCAAGTTGAAACTCACGCCATGAATGCACAGGCTTATGGACAAAGACAATTAAGAAATATTTGTTTGTGGCTTATGATGAAATCAGATGAAGAGCATAGCTTACATTTATGCCAGCAGCAGTTTATCAAATCCCAGACCATGACTGATCAAGTAGCCAGTTTTTCATTGCTTAATAATTGCTCTGATGCTTTTTCACGAGAGCAATCAATTGACCGTTTTTATCAGCAATGGTCTCAGGATGAGCTCGTACTGGATAAGTGGTTTGCAATTCAGGCAAGTAGCGAATTACCAGATACCTTGGCACGCGTGAAGATTTTATTAAAACATCCTGCTTTTAACATTAAAAACCCAAATAAAGTAAGAGCATTAATTGGTGCATTTTGTCAAAATAATCCACGAAATTTTCATGCCAACGATGGAAGTGGTTATCAATTTTTAACAGCCATGTTAGCTAATTTGGATAAAATAAATCCGCAAATTGCAGCCAGACTTGCTACTCCATTTACCCGTTGGCAACGCTATGATTTAAAAAGGCAAGCGTTTATGAAAAAAGAACTAAAGGAATTGGCTGCTCTTGAATTATCAAAAGATTTGCGTGAGATAGTGGCTAAAAGCTTAGCAGTTTAATTCAACAGGCGTTTTTATTGGCAACATCATTGCAGGCATGATGTTGCTTAATAAATGCACTCAAAGCGCTTACTTTCTTTTAGAATTGGACTCACAAGGAGGATAATTCTTCAGGTTTCACGATAACCTCTTGATAATAAACAGGTGCCTCACCCTTATCGTACTCAATAGTTTTAACTGCTGCATCCAGCAAATCGTTTTCGACCTTCGTCATTCTGGAGAGACTAGGTCTATAGCGGTCATAAAGGCCATTTAATGCATTCATAGTCGTTATTAATTTTTTACGCTTAGGTCTCTGTTTCATTTTAATTGCTAAATCTTCACATGATCAAAGCTGAACTCTCA